>CAUSHT010000037.1:0-10930 GCA_963531275.1 uncultured Neisseria sp. | reverse complement strand
TCTTCGTCGTATTTGCGCAATTCGTTGATGATGGCGAGGGCTTCTTCTGCTGGGTTGACGGTTTCGTCGAAGGGAGCCAAATCGACGACGTGCAGCAGCAGGCCGGTGCGCGATAAGTGTTTGAGGAAGCGGTGGCCGAGGCCTGCGCCTTCTGCCGCGCCTTCAATCAGGCCGGGGATGTCGGCCATGACGAAGCTGTGGTTTTCGTCGATGCGCACGACGCCTAAATTCGGATGCAGGGTGGTGAAGGGGTAGTTGGCAATTTTGGGGCGTGCGGCAGATACGGCGGTAATCAGGGTGGATTTACCGGCGTTGGGCATGCCTAATAAGCCGACATCGGCGAGGACTTTAAGCTCAAGTTGCAGGGAGCGGGTTTCGCCTTCTTCGCCGGGGGTGGATTGTTTGGGCGCGCGGTTGACGGAGGATTTGAAGTGGATGTTGCCCAAGCCGCCTTTGCCGCCTTTGGCGAGGCAGACGCGCTGGCCGTGATAAGTGAGGTCGGCGACGATTTCGTCGGTGTCGAGGTCGCGGATAAGGGTGCCGACGGGCATTTTGAGGACGATGTCGTCCGCACCTGCGCCGTAGCGGTCGGAGCCGTGGCCTTTTTCGCCGTTTTTGGCTTGGTAGCGTTTGACGAAGCGGTATTCGACGAGGGTGTTGGTGTTTTCGTCAGCTTCTGCCCAAACGCTGCCGCCTTTGCCACCGTCGCCGCCGTCAGGGCCGCCGCGGGGTACGAATTTTTCGCGGCGGAAACTGGTTGCGCCATTACCGCCTTTGCCTGCGGCGACTTCGATTTTTGCTTCGTCGATGAATTTCATGATGTTCTCTTATGGGTATTCGGTTGTTTCAGACGGCCTTTGTTGATAGAGGAGCTTGGTGTCTGAACGGATAAAATGTTGCTTATTATAAAGGATATTTCGGTTTTAGGCCGTCTGAAATATGGTTTCAGACGGCCTTGGATTTATTGGGCGAGGGCTTGGTCGATTTCTTGATAGAGTTGGGAGAAATTGGGTTCGCCAACGTAGGTTTTGAGGATGTTGCCGTTTTTGTCGATCAGGACGGAAGTTGGGTAAACCTGTGTGCCAAAGGCTTTTGCGGCAGTTTTGTCGGCATCGTACATGACGGTGAAGGGAAGGCCGTATTCTTTGACGTACTGATGGACGCTCTCAATAGGGTCGATGGGTTGGGCAATGCCGAGGACTTGGAAATTTTTGCCTTGATAGTCTTGGGCGGTTTTGATGATTTTAGGCATTTCGCTCACGCAACCGGGGCAGGAGGGAAACCAGAAGTTGATGAGGGTAACTTTGCCTTTCAAGTCGGCGTTGGTAATGGTTTTGCCTTGCAGGTCGGGCAGGGCGAAATCAGGGGCGGCTTTGTTGCTGGGGATAAGGACGAAGGCAAGAAGCGCGCCAATTGTGGCAACGATGAGGAGTGTGAGTATTTTTTTCATGATGTGAGGTTTTGAATTGCGTGTGCTAAGGTTGGGGGAACGCTGATACTACGGCCGCTTTCGCTGCTAACGGGCATAAG
The DNA here is from genome assembly GCA_963531275.1 of uncultured Neisseria sp. Lineage (GTDB taxonomy): Bacteria > Pseudomonadota > Gammaproteobacteria > Burkholderiales > Neisseriaceae > Neisseria. Next base: position 9,400 of record CAUSHT010000037.1, on the reverse strand, counting down.
GGTAACTTCGGCTTCGATGGCGGCTTTGCCGTTGGGCAGGGTCGCGGTTTGGCTGAGGATGATGTGGCGTGTGCCGATGTCTTTCAGACGGCCTGTAAAGGTCAAGACATCGCCTTCAAGCGACGGGCGGCGGTAGCGGATATCAACGCGTGCAACAACGAGCATGATGTCTTTGAGTTCGGACAGAAGGTCATGCTCTTGAAAAAACGTCCAGCGCGCTTCTTCGAGAAATTCGAGGTAGCGCGCATTGTTGACATGGCCGTAGCCGTCGAGGTGGTAGTTGCGGACGGTCAGTTTCATTAGTTGAGATTGATGGGTTGGAACTCTTCGCGTGCGATTGGTTCGTGTTCGAGGTCGGTAATCACGGTGGAGAGTTGGATGTCGAACCATTCGTTGAAAATGTCGGCGTCCAAATCCGGCCATTCGCTTTCGTCTTCGCACCAGTCGGCCAATTCGGCAGCAAAAATGTCTTCAAAACGCGCTTCGATTTCGTCCCATACTTCGTCGGCAGTTTCGCACGGGCGAACGAGGTAGGAATTGGCATCGGCTTGGATATCTTCAAGCGTCAGGCCGTCCAAGTGATTGCCGGGCAGGGATTTCAGCCAGTTCCAAAAAGGATCGAGGGGGATAAGCAGGAAGACGCTGCGGTTGACTTCGTACATGGTGTTTTCCTTGGTTTCTGTATAGTTGAATGATATAGCAAAGGTGGTGGACTGGCTATCTTTTGGGGGATAAAGGCCGTCTGAATTTCAGACGGCCTTTATTTTTTAGAACAATCAGGGATTTTCTGATGGTGTTTGATACAGGATTTGGGGATTGGCTGTATCGGGAATTTCTGCCGGAGTGGTTGGGGGTGCCGTTACCGGTTCGGAAGTGGCGTTGCTGTCCACCAAGTCGTCGATGTCGATGTTGTCGTCTTCGCTTTGAGGGAGCGTGCCGCCGGTTTGTTGGGAGCGGACTTTCATGTAAAGGTCGCGTGTGTAGCTGTATTTGTCGATGGCTGCGCCTTCGAGGCTGTCGGTCAGGTCGAGCAGTTCTTCACGGGTGTTGATGGCCTGCAGGCCGATTGTGCCCCAGCGTCCTGCTCTGGTGTGGAAGACGGCGTTTTTAACTGGGTAGACGGTGGTAACGGCGTTGCCAATGGTATCGCGTACGGTAGATGGGCCGAACAGGGGGACAACGAAGTAGTTGCTGTTTTTCCAGCCCCATGAGGCGAAGGTGTCGCCGAGGGTGTTTTTATTGCTGGGTACGCCGCCTGCACCGGCTACGTCGATTAAACCGCCAAGGCCGAAGGTGGTGTTGATGCCGACTCGGACGAGGTCTTCGCTGGCGCGTTTGACGTCGAGGCGCAGCACGTTGCTGCCGAAGCTGACGACATCGCGCAGGTTGTTGAAGAAGTTGCTCACGCCGGTACGCACCGGTTTGGGCGTTACTTTGCGATAGCCGCGTGCGACGGGGGAAAGGACGTATTTGTCTGCTTTGTCGTTGAACTTGGAAACGGTGCGGTTGTAGCCTTCGTAGGGGTCGGCCGGATTGCGTTCGGCGAGTGCGGGCGCGGAGGCTATGCTGATGATGAGGCAGAGGGAGGCAGTGGTTTTTTTCATGATTGCAACCAGTCTTTAATTTCGTAAAGTTCGGCCAGTGCGCGGACGGAATCGGGAATATTTTGAATGGTCGGTTTTTTGTCTGTCCGGCGCAGAGCGTTGAGCAGCAGGGAAACGCAGGCGGAATCTGCTTTGCCTACTTGGCTGAAGTCTATGTGGTCTGTGTCTTTCAGACGGCATTGTTGCTCAAAGCGCGCAAAGGCGGAGGCAGTCAGGGTTTTGACGGTAACGTCACCGCTGATGTAGAGCGTGCCGTTGCGGATTTCTGTTTGCATGGTGTCTTGATGATGTAAGGCCCCATGCCGTCTGAACATCAGGCGGCATGGTGCGGGGGTGGATTATTTACCGCTGTTTTTGGCTTTCAAGTCGGTAATCAGGCCGTCGATGCCTTTGGCTTTGATGGTTTCGCCGAATTGGTTGCGGTATACGGTAACCAGGCTTGCGCCTTCTACTGCGACATTGTATGCGCGGTATTTGCTGCCGCTTTGGTAGGTGGTGAAGTCCATGTTGACCGGTTTTTGGCCGGAAACGTTGATTTCAGCGCGGACAACGATTTCTTTACCGCCTTTGTTTACGACAGGATTGTCTTTGATGTTGACCTTGGCGTTTTTGAATTTCAGCATGGTGCCGGAGTAGGTGCGGATCAGCAGGGTTTGGAACTCTTTGGTCAACGCTTGTTTTTGTGCGTCAGTCGCAGTACGCCACGGATTGCCGATGGCCAAAGCAGTCATGCGTTGGAAGTCGAAGTAAGGGATAGCGTAAGCCTCGGCTTTTTTGCGTGCGGTATTGGCATCGCCGCTGTTGAGGATTTTCAGTACTTGAACGGAGTTTTCACGGATTTGGTTAACTGCGTCTGCAGGTGCGGCAAATGCCATGCTGATGCTTAATACGCCGATGCTCAATGCGCTGATGAAAGAAGTTTTTTTCATGAGAGTGTCCTGAATATTGAGTGGATATGTGTTTATTGTTTGTTTTGACCGGCAGATTCACCATCTGCGTTTTTCTCGGCAAAGCTGGTCATGAATTTGCCGATAAGGTTTTCCAAAACCATGGCGGAGCTGGTGACGGTAATGGTGTCGCCTGCTGCCAAAGAATCGGTATCGCCGCCTTGTTGCAGGCCGATGTATTGTTCGCCCAACAGGCCTGAAGTCAGGATTTGTGCGGAAACGTCGCTGCTGAACTGATATTGGCTGTCCAGATTGAGGGCGACTTTTGCCTGATAGGATTTAGGGTCGAGCTGAATGGAGGCGACGCGACCCACCAGTACGCCTGCGGATTTGACCGGCGCGTTGGTTTTTAAGCCGCCGATGTCGCTGAAATCGGCATAGACGGTGTAGGTTTGAGAGGATTTGCCGAACGATTGTCCGCCGGCGGCGCGGAAGGCGAGAAAGCCGATAGCGGCCGCGCCCAGTAAGACAAACAGTCCTACCCAAAATTCCAAAGCATTTTTCTTCATGTGCTATTGTCCTTGTTTCATTCTTTTTAAGTGTCGTTTCAGACGGCCTTTAGTCGGTAAACATCCATGCGGTCAAGATGAAGTCGACGGCGAGGATGGTCAGAGCGGAAGACACTACGGTGCGTGTACTGGCGCGCAAAATACCTTCGGAAGTCGGTACGCAGTGAAACCCCTGATGTACGGCGATTAACGTAACGGCTACGCCGAAAGCGGCGGATTTGATTAAGCCGTTGAGTACGTCGTAATGGAAGGTAATGTTGTTTTGCATTTGCGACCAGAAAATGCCGCCGTCCAAACCCAGCCATTCAACGCCGACCAAATACGCGCCGTAAATGCCGGCAACGTTGAAAATCGACGCCAGCAAAGGCATGGAAAACACGCCCGCCCAAAAGCGCGGCGCAACCACGCGTGCTACAGGGTCGACCGCCATCACGTTCATTGCTTCAAGCTGCTCGGTGGTTTTCATCAAGCCGATTTCGCTGGTCATGGCACCGCCCGCGCTGCTGGCAAACAGAATGGCCGCCAATACGGGACCTAATTCGCGCAACAGGGAAGCGGCAACCATATAGCCCAAAATATCGGCGGATTTGAATTTTGCCAGCTGCGTATAGCCCTGCAAGCCCAACACCATGCCGACAAACAGGCCGGAGACGGCGACAATCAGGACGGACAACACGCCTGCAAAGTAAATCTGGCGGATGCTCAGGCGCGGACGAGCAAACGCCGTGCCTGATTTGGCCAGGATCTGCAGGAAAAACAGCGTAATGCTGCCCAGCGATTGGATGAAGCCGAGGGTTTTTGCCCCGACGGAACGGATAAAATTCATAGGTTTCAGTTGATTGGTTAAATGGTTTTCAGACGGCCTGGTTTAAGTTTCAGGCCGTCTGAACATCAGCCCAGCAAGTCTTGTTTTAAAGTCGTTTGCGCCGGATAGCGGTAGGCGACGGGGCCGTCTGCCAAGCCGCCGACAAACTGGCGCACCCAAGGCGAGTCGAGTTCGCGCATTTCTTTGGGCGAGCCGGAGAACATGATTTCGCCGTGTGCCAAGAAAATGACTTGATCGACGATTTCCAGCGATTTTTCGATGTCGTGCGTTACCATCACGCTGGTGGAGCGCAGGGCTTTGTTGGCGCGGCTGATGAGGTGGGCGATAACGCCCAGCGAAATCGGGTCGAGGCCGGTGAAAGGCTCGTCATACAACATGATTTCAGGGTCGAGCGCAATCGTACGCGCGAGGGCGACACGGCGCGACATACCGCCGGAAAGCTCCGAAGGCATCAGGTTTTCAACACCGCGCAAACCGACTGCATTCAGTTTCAACACCACCAAATCGCGGATGACCGCTTCGGGCAAATCCGTCAGTTCGCGCATGGGGAAGGCGATGTTGTCGAAGACGGATAAGTCGGTGAACAATGCGCCGTGTTGGAACAAAACGCCCATGCGGCGGCGGTGTTCGTACAGCTCCTGCGCCGAAAAGGCGGCCAAATCTCGCCCTTCAATCAGCACTTTGCCCGATTGCGGGCGGATTTGACCCGTAATCAGGCGCATCAGCGTGGTTTTACCGCTGCCCGAACCACCCATTACGGCGGCGAAATTGCCTTGTGGAATGCTGAAGTTGATGTTGTTCAGAATAGGACGGTCGCCATATGCAAAGGCAACGTCTTTCATTTCGATGAAGGGTGTGGAACTCATGCAGGAGGGGAGTGTCGAAAAATGTATTTTAATTACGGGTATTGTAAAGGGTATTGGATATTCGGGCAATTTTCAGACGGTATGAGCTTAAGAATAACGGGTAAAAACATGTGAAAGAATGCAGAAGCGTTGGTGCTACGGTCGTTTTGTCGTATGTTGTGTCAAACATACAGACAGCTGTGTAGGTATATAAAGAGGCGGGCAAATATGCCCGCCTTGTTTTTAATATTTCTGCAAACCTTCTACCTTGATTTCTTTGGCATTGGCATGGATGAAGGCTTGAGTCGCTTTCATCGTGGCTTGGATGCGTGGATCGTTCCAGCGCACGATTTGGTTGTTTTCATCGCGCTTGTCCGACCAGATAATCACGCCGTCGGTGTATTTTTTGCTGATTTCGAGCATTTTGCGCCAGCGGACGGGGTCGATGAATTGTTTGAAATAAGGGCTGTTGGTGGCCGAATAATATTGCGGCCAGATGTAGCCGATGATTTTTTTGTTGGGAAAGCGTTGATGGATGTCGTCAACGGCGGTTTTCACGTCTTTTTCCCATTGCACCAAATCGGGAGAAGTGATGTAGAACACAGGATTGGCATAGTCGCTGATGGCGGCAGTGGGCGCACGGCGTTTGCTGACTTGCCGCCATTTGGCCAAGATGGCTTCGTTGTCAACGTTGGGGCGGTAGTGGCGGATGCCGTGCAGGTGTTCGGAAGGCATGCCGTAGTTGCTGATGACGGCGCGCGGGTTTTCTTCTCTGAAGATTTGGTACATCCGGGCGAAGTCGGTTCTCAATTCGTCGGGTGTCAGCAGCTGTCCGTCTTTTTCGGCAAACCAGCTTTCGATGTCGGTGGAAATGGTGCGGTAGCCTTCGCGGCGCGATTGTTTGGCCAATTCGCGGATACGCGCTTCGTTGAGTACGCCGTGTTTGCGTTTGCCCGTCGGATCGGGTTTGACCAGTTCGCTTTCGTAAACTAAAAACACTTTGGAGAGTTTGTCGGCGGTCAGGTCGGGTTTGCCGACGTAGTCCATGCGGTCGTAGATGATGAAATCTTTGGCATGGGCGGAGAGGGCGGTCAATAAGAGGATGAGGGGCAAAAGGCGGTTGGGTTTCATGTTTTTAGGCAGATAAGGGAAAAGGGCCATTGTACGGGAAGCGATGTTAAAGTGAGTCAAAGGCCGTCTGAAAGGATAAAAGTTCTTTCAGACGGCCTTTGTTGGACTGAGGTTATTCAGTTTTGAGGCTGGTGTGATTTACTGCGCCGCAGTTTTTTCCAGTAACAAGAAAGTCTCGGCTTTGTTGCGCGGTCTTGCGCCTTGCCACAAGGTTTGCCAGCCCGAAGGTGCGCCGATGTTGGCGGCTTGGCGGATGAGGCGGTAGCGGCAGGACGGGTTGTCGGTCGTGGTTTTGATATGACTGTATTGAGTCCACGCGATGCGTGTGCGCTGGTCTTGGCCGTCGATGCTGATACATTCGAGGCCGTCTGAAAGCTGCTGTTTCAATTCGGCAGAAAGCGCGGCTTCCATTTGGTGCACTACCGGCGCATGGCTTTTGGCGGCGTTAAGCCACGGTAAAAACAGGGTCATTAGCAAGGCCCAGGCCAAGGTAACGCCGGCCGCCCAGTTGGTGACGGCTTGGCGGCCGCGGATGTTTTTACGCGTAATCGCCCAAAGCCACAACGGGGTAAACAGCAGGGCGACGGCCATTGGAATCGGGTCGATGTCGGGGATGTAATACGGGCTGAAATAGGCGGCGCGTTCGGCCAGTTTGGCAGGCCAGCCGTAGTTCATGGCGAAGAAGCCCAGCCACAGGAACACGGCAATCAAACCGAATGCCATGATGCCGAACCAGTTGATAAATGCCGCCGCGCCGCGGCGCAGGCCGTCCAGTTGTGCCGCGCCGAGCAGGGCGAGCGGCGGCAGCAGCCAAACGAGGTTGTCTTGCAGGCGTTGCGGGTCGATGGCGAGCAGAGCTGTCATGATAACCAGCCACGACAGGCTCAGAATACCCCAGTTTTTATCGTGGATACGCGTGCGGCTGAGCGTCCATGCCGCCAGCGGCCAAGCAGGCAGGGTAAACCACAGCAGGTTTTTCAGATAATAGGGCAGGTTGAAGGCCGTCTGAATCTGATGGAAGCCGCCGAATACGCCTAAGGAATAATGGTTGAACCAAATATCAAACCATTCGGGATGGGTTCTGGATAAAACCAGCGGATACAGAATCAGCAGGGGCAGGGAAACGACGATGGCGCCAATCAGGGTCAGCAGATAGCGTTTGCTCTGCCAAGTGGAATGGAACGATAGGGCAAGTGCCAAAAACATCATGGCCGCGGTCAGCAGATAGCCTGAGGAAAGGGAGAGTAAAACCCAGCCGCCGCACAACAGCAAAATGGCAATAATGACGCGGCGGCGCGCCAGTGAAAAGCCGCACAAAATCAATCCAAATGCGGCAAAAGCGGCCGACATAGGGTTGAGAAAGTGGGCAATGGGCAGCAAACCGATGCTGCCGATGAGGATTAAGACAACGCTGCGGCCGTGGTGTCTGCCGAGAAAGTTGAAACCGGCAAAACCGCAGGCGGTCAGTCCGACGGCGGTGAATACCACGCCGGCAAAACGTGCGGCATCATAGGCATCGGCCGCCCAAGGCGAAAACAGGGTTTGGAATGCGGTTGCCGCCCACAAAAAAGCCGGGGAGATGGTAAAGTCGGGTTGGCCGAAGATTTGTGCAACCAGCAGGCTGCCGCCGTTTTTCATGGATTCGGAGGCGGTAAAGAGGGAGGGTTCGGCAGGGTTCCACAAGTCATGCGAGAACACACCCGGCCACAGCCAGGCAAAGGCCATCAGCAGCAGAAGCCATGGTTTTTCATGGGTTTTTTGGGGGCGGCGCGGATCGGGCGGTGTGTAAGTCAGCATGGAAGGTCAAAAAACGGTTGGTTTGAATAGCAATGGTACAGGGTTTGACGGGTTTGTGCGATATGCAGGACCGGAGGGCTTTGTAAAATAATGCTTACGGCTCGTTTTTATCGGGTGTTTGGAATGATATGGCATTCGGTTGACGACAAAAAGCTCAGGCCGTCTGAAAGAAAGGTTTCAGACGGCCTGAATGCAAAAAAGACTGCACGAAGCAGTCTTTTTGACAAAGCGGCAATTAGCGTTTGAACAGGTTGCCGAATTTGTTGTTGAATTTGTCCACGCGACCGGTAGTGTCGACGATTTTTTGAGTACCGGTGTAGAAAGGGTGGCACAGAGAGCAAACCTCAACGTTGAAGCTGTCTTTTTCCATTGCGGATTTGGTCACGAATTTGTTGCCGCAAGAGCAGGTAACGTTGATTTCGTGGTAGTTCGGGTGAATACCTTGTTTCATTTGATTTCCTTTCGATTAAGCGGGCACAGGGGTTTTGCCTGTACTTCAGTTAAGCGTGGAATTTTCGCTATTTTTGGCTGTTTCGTCAAGAGGATATTTTGTAGCAGGGCAGTTTCGCAACAGACAAGAACAGTTTAGAATAGACTCTCGAACCAAATATTATGCGGTCAGATTGTAATCTCACTGAAAAGAGGATGTAAAACCTCCTCTGATGTGAAACTTTAAGAAGAATAATAGTCTGAATAATATTTACGCTTGTACGAACAGGAGACGGAATCAATGTGGAAAAGGATATTGACGTGCATTTTGCGTGTTTGGGGAGGAATGTTGCCTCCGTCTTATTGCAAACCATTCGGCCGGATTGCGCAAAAATTCCGTGCTGCTTTGGCTGCGTGCATTTCTCCAAGCATCGGTAAAAACGTCAATATTGAAAAAGGCGGATACGTTTTTCCGGATACGGTAGTCGGCGATAATTCGGGTATCGGCGTAAATTGCGAAATCTGCCGCGGTTTGACCCTTGGCAAGAATGTGATGATGGGGCCGGAATGTCTGTTTTATTCGACCAACCACAAATTCAACCCTGAAACCCGCCGCTTTGAAGGCTATACAGACATCCGCCCGATTGTGATTGAAGACGATGTCTGGATTGGTCGGCGTGCGATTATCATGGGCGGTGTTACCATCGGCAAGGGCGCGGTAATCGGTGCAGGTTCGGTGGTTACCAAAGATGTGCCGCCTTATTGCGTGGCTGCGGGCAATCCTGCGATTGTTCGGAAAAAACTGCTGGATGAGCAAGAGTTTGCAGCCGAATAGTGTGAACAAAAATAAAAGGCCGTCTGAAATTCAGACGGCCTTTTTTCAATAGTGCTTAAGCGGCAATTTTTTGGCATTCTTTAATGCAAGCCAAGCAAGATTCGTAGCAGGCTTTGCATTCAGCGTGGTGGCCGGCGTGTTCTTTGCAGGCGGCAGCACATTGTTTGCAGGCTTCGATGCACACTTTTGCTAAAGACGGGGTCAGGCGTGAATTTTGGGCAGCGAGGTTTTGCAATGTGCCGCACAGTGCCAACATTTGGTTAGCGCCGGCTGCGCAGTCTTTCATGGAGGTATCGCCTTCGCTCAACAGGGCGATGCAGTGTGCCAGACAGATTTGACCGGCTTCAACGCAATGTGCGGCCGCTTTGCGCGCAGCTTCGTAGGCGCGCGGTGCAGAATGCGCGTGACCAGCATGACTAGCGTGGTGTGCATGGCCTGCATGGTCGTGAGCACGGGCAAAAGAAGCGGCGGCGGTGA
>CAUSHT010000036.1:0-11432 GCA_963531275.1 uncultured Neisseria sp. | reverse complement strand
CATTTCAGACGGCCTTGCAGGGTTTAAATGGATGATTGAAGAATTGAGAGTGTCGCTGTTTGCACAGGAATTGAAGACGCCATATCCAGTGTCGGTGAAGAGGTTGATGAAGGTATGGGAGGGTCTTAATTAAAGGAAAATGCCGTCTGATTTTTTCAGACGGCATCTTTTATTTCCTCGACCAACCGATTTAATCGCTCCCTACAAATAGCTTTATTTTTTAATTCGCACTCCCAAACGACAATCACTTTGAAACCAAGCTTTTCCAGCTCGGTTTCATTTTTAAAATCACGTTTGCGATTTTTTGTGATTTTTTCCAACCAAAAATCCGTATTGCTTTTCGGGATGTGTCCTTTATTACAAGAGTGCCCGTGCCAAAAACAGCCGTGTATAAACACGACTGTTTTATATTTCGGCAAAACGATATCTGGTTTGCCTGCATAGCGTTTATCGTTTTTCCGATAACGGAAACCTTGGGAAAAAAGAAATTTCCTTACCAATACTTCCAGTTTGGTTTCTTTGCTATGGATTTTTGACATCACGAAGGAACGTTTGGATGGAGTGAAAATATCGGTCATAAAATTTAAGACGATGTAGGCTTAGCTCGTTTTTTTGTTTGTTCCACTTTTCTTAATAAATATGAAACTAAGCTGATTAAATCCAAAGCATCCTTGTCATTAAAAATGCTAGGAGATAAATTTGCTCTTAACTCATGTTGCACAGGATTTCTAAATCCAGTCCATGTTCCGCATGCAAGCTGTTCAAGACCATCTTCTAAATTCTGTTCCGACTGCGTTTTGTTATTCGTTAATAGAAGTATAGAATTTTTACTCCCGAAGGCTTTTTCAATCAATTCCCTTCCATCTATGCTATGAAGACCTGTCTGCTTCTGAACCTTATCTTCGAAAACTTTAACTGCCTCGATTGCAGCACTTAAATAATCCTTCTTTTCATTGTAAAAATCGTTACAGGCAGTATGCAAATCCTGATGCAGATGCCGCCAATGATAGTAAGGATATTCTGGAATAATACTATGTAAGGCAGAGATTACTTCCGCTTGTTCTCTATTTGTAAGCTCCGAATCTTCCAAACGATTCAAAATAACTTCTACTGGGTCCCTTTCCTCTTCTGGTAATTTGCTTTTCCAATCTTCGATATCAACTCCGCTTTCGCCTTTTACTTCGTCATCTTTCTCTTTTTTTCTTCTTTTTCTCCAATCTTGCCCGATGGCTCGGACGATTTCCCCAAGGAAAACCCGTAATTTTGAAGTTTTAGGATGCTTCCAATCCAATGATGTCCTATCTGTAGCGATTAAATCTTCATCATCATTATCTATAAAATCAATACTTAACCATCCTGTCAGATAAGAGTAGAAATGGCTAGATTCACTATCTGTGAAGAATTCTGGAGTATTAACCATTCTACCGTTAGCAAACAACGTAATACCTTTCATATCGTTCTTTAACGGTTTTTCAGTTGTAATAAATTTGCCTTTTATCAAACCACTAAATTCATATTGTTCGAATTTTAAAGATAATGAAGGAATAGCGGTTACCAAATTTTCATATTTCCATTCAAATTGCGGGGTTACAAGATTATATTTTAGGTTTCCATCAATGATTTTGGGTTCCGAGTCGTTCAATCTTACTTTGATTTTAAAATCCTGAGCCGGAAAATCAAACAAGCGGGAAAGACGCTCCACATAATTATCTAACGGATATCCCTGTTTCTTCGTTAGCTCTGTCAAAGTTATAGTTGTTCCGTTTTCGGTATTGGGTTCAACAGATTCTTTCTGAAACTTTGGTTGATAAATACGCTCACTTTTTTTAATCTCTGCATAATCCAAAGTAAAAGTAACCCGTTCGTTTCCTTGAATAGTAGAGATTTCAATTTTGTTACCCAGCCCGAATAATGCTAATTTACCAAGACCTTTTTTACCCGTTGGAATTCTTCCGCACGGTGAGGCTTGTTTTTCTTCCCTTCTGTTACGACCTATTCTCAAATAAAAATCATTGATTTCATCGAAGCTCATTCCTATACCATTATCTTTAATAACGATTTTATGCTCCGGTTGATCGAATAACTTAACTTCCACTTCCGTGGCACATGCATCGTAGGCATTCGCTATCAACTCGGCAATCGCAGGAACAGTGTGCGAATACATCTTTACACCCAAATGTTCGATTACGGTTGGCTCGAAACTCATTTTCAATTTTTCTTCAGACATGTTTTCTCCTTTTCTAACATTCGATATTATCAACAATTGCCCTACCTATTTTTTCCGCATACATCGGAGGAACGGCATTACCAATCAAACGGGCTATTTTGTCCCTGCTACCAGCTTTAAAGACATAGTTACGAGGGAACGATTGCAATGTTGCACCTTCGCGCAGGGATAACGCCCTGTCTTCTTCGGGATGGACAAACCGTCCGTTGGAAATACTAAAGAATTTGGTTGTTATGGTAGGTGCGGGTTTATCCCACCATAGCCTACCAAACGTATCCTTAAAGCTATCATCTTTCCCGATAAAACATTTCAGCTGCAATTCGGGAATATGTGCAAAAGCCAAACGGTTTCCTCCGTTTTTAGGTATCAAAGCCAATCGTTTCAGATTGATATCGGATAATCCCGCACAGCTATGCATAAAATCCGTTTCATCTTGGTGCCCCGCAATAATTTTCGGAAAGCCGTTTTCCATTCCCAAAACATCGCGCACCGTAAGCCGTTTGCCCGAATACTTGACCGGTTCCAGCTTTTCTTTGGTTATTCTGTTTGCAATCAAAGTAAACCTCTTACGACTTTGGGGAATTCCGTAATCAGCCGTATTGTGAATGCCAAAATGGACGGTAAATCCTTTTTCTTCCAATAATTTTATGAAATTATCAAGCCCGCTTTCTTTCATCCTGCTTAGAATTCCCGGAACATTCTCTACAACAACATATCCGGGATTAAAATATTCTACAAACCGTTGAAACTCTAAAAGCAAACTCTTGGATTTTTCCGATTTTCGTTTGTCTGTTTGAATAACGCTCCAATATTGACAAGGACTACAACCTATAAGAATCAAATCATCATCATCCTTTTTTAAGCCGAGTTCTTTTTCCAATGTTTCAGGCTGCAATTCAAAAATATCAGCCTGTATAAATTTGGCATCTATATTGGCTTCATATGTTTCTTTGCAGCTAGGTTCGTAATCTATTCCAGCTAGAACTTTGATGCCAGCAGATTGCATTCCATAGCTCATTCCTCCGCCACCACAGAAAAAATCAATTGCTTTTAAAAAAGTACCATTCTTCATTTTTATTTAAATAAATGCATTAGTAAAAATTTGTTTTGTATAACATATAATTTGTTGTTTATCAAGAAAATTAATTTTTTAACTAGTGTGCCTGTATAGTAAACCGTAGCTTGCATCAAGCCGCGTGTGCACCCAAAGGCACGCACGCGGTCTTTTGAAAAAATATTCTTTCCAACCAAACCAAAGGCCGTCTGAAAGTATTTCCCAGCTTTCAGACGGCCTTTTTTATGTTCATATCCCTGTTTATTTTTCCAACCGTGCAATCAGTTCATCGGCCAAGTCCAGATAAGCCTGGGTGCCTTTGGCGTGGGCATCGTAGGCGAGGGCGGGGAGGCCGTGGCTGGGTGCTTCGGCTAGGCGGATGTTGCGGGGGATGACGGTGTCGAAGAGTAGGTTGCCGAAGTGTTGTTTGAGCTGTTCGCTGACTTCGACGACAAGGCGGCTGCGGCTGTCGTACATGGTGCGGACGATGCCGGTTACGTCGAGGTCGGGGTTGATGGCTTGGCGGATTTTGCGGACGGTGGCCACTAAGTCGGAAATGCCTTCGAGGGCGTAGTATTCGCAAAGCATGGGGACGATGACGCCGTTGGCGGCGACCAGGCCGTTGAGTGTGAGCAGGGTCAGGGACGGGGGGCAGTCGATGAGGACGTAGTCGTAGTCGTCGGCAACGAGCTGCAGGGCGTTTTTGAGGCGGATTTCGCGTGCGATTTCTTGGACGAGTTCGACTTCTGCGCCGGCCAGTGTGCGGTTGGCGCCCAATACGTCGTAGCCGCCTTCTTTGCTGCGGACGACGGCGTTGGGGATGTCGGTTTCGCCGAGGACAACTTGGTAAACGCCGTTTTCGATGGTGGCTTTGTTGATGCCGCTTCCTGTGGTGGCGTTGCCTTGGGGGTCGAGGTCGACGACGAGGACGCGGCGGCCTTTGGAGGCCAGGGAGGCGGCTAGGTTGACGGTGGTGGTGGTTTTGCCGACTCCGCCTTTTTGGTTGGCGACGGCGAGGATTTGTGCGCTCATGTGCTTTGCTGTCGTGTTAAGTGTGGATGGCTGGATTGTACCGTTATTCGGTATGCTTGGGTTGTTTTCAGACGGCCTTTTTGCGGATGATGACGATATGGCGTTCGGCATTGAGTTGGGGGACGTGCAATGCTTCGACTTTTTCGACGGCGACACTTTCGGGCAGTTTGTCGATTTCTTCTTGCGGGTATACGCCTTTCATGGCTGCCCAGTAGCCACCGTCTTTGAGGAGGTGCTCGGTCCAGTTGACGAAGTCGGCGAGTTCGGCAAAGGCGCGGCTGGTGATGACGTCGGCGCGGCAGTCGGCGGCGGCTTCTACGCGGCCGCTGATGACGCGGACGTTTTTAAGGCCGAGTTCGATGACGGCTTGTTGCAGAAAGGCGGTTTTTTTGGTGTTGGCATCGAGGAGGGTGATGTCGAGGTCGGGGCGGCAGATGGCGGTAGGTATGCCGGGCTGTCCGCCGCCGGAGCCGACGTCGAGCATGGTTTGCGCGTGTTCGATATAGGGCAGGAGGGTCAGGCTGTCGAGCAGGTGATGGCTGACGGTTTGGGCGGGATCGCGCAGGGCGGTCAGGTTGTAGGTTTTGTTCCATTTTTGCAGCAGGGCGGCATAGTCTAGCAGTTTGGCCTGTTTGGCTTCATCGATGTCCAAACCCAGTGCCTGTATGCCGTCGCGGAGCTGTTGCGCCTGATTCATTTGTTATTCCTTATTGGTTAAAACGCGTTGGATGTAATGGTAACGGAAAGCATGCCGTCTGAAAATGTTTGCGCTTGTTGAATCAACGTTTCATTTTGTGAAAGACGATGGGCTGCTCCGGCGCACGCGTGAGCTGTTTGGGCAGGGTCAGCATGGCGATGATCCATACGGAGAGGGTGTAGTAAAACACGCCTTGTCCGCGCATGCCTGCCAATGCGGTATTGCCTAAGATGGCTTCAAAAATCAAGCCTGCCGCCGCCGAGGCACACGCTGCGACACCGGCAAGGAAGATGGCGTAACGCGAATGTCGGCGCATCATTTTTTTATACGCCAGCTTGGTCAGTCCGCCGGCAATCGGCAGGTTGAGGAAGGCAAACATGCCGCAGACGAACCATGCGACGGAGTCCTGCCAACCGCTTTGCCATGCCCATGCGCCGTCTTTGACCGTGACCAACAGGCCTTGGCCGTCTGAAAAGGCGATTTGCACGATATTGTGCAATATCATCGCCAGCGGCAGGGTGAGGAACATCAGTGCGACCAATAGGGGGTGGTAGGGCTTTTCTTGAGTCAGGTACATGGCGGCTTGCCTTGGGGAAATAAGTTGAAATGATAGCAGATCGGCGGTTGATTCACGTTAGTTTGCCACCGAAATTGCTGACAAAAACAGTCAATTAAAAAAGAAATGAAAAATTCTTTTTTCTTGGCAAACATTGGCAGATAAAGGGTAAGAAAACGTTTTCAGACGGCCTAATCTATTATTTTTATATGAACCGAACAGAAAATCTTTGCATTTCTCCGTAAAATCTACTAAATTCTTAATAACATATTATAAAGACCTGAAATCTGGAACCCAAACCGAAACTGCCTTCCGCCATTTACGCTCGGAAACTCAGCAGGCAACAAAAGTTTCACACACAACAAAAATACAAAATAATTCCTATGAAATCAGTTGTTTATAATGATAGATAACCACAAGGCAAACCATGCCTGACTTTAGTAGGAGTAAAACCATGGCTGAAGCAACCGATGTCGTATTAGTAGGCGGCGGCATTATGAGCGCCACTTTGGGTGTATTGCTCAAAGAACTCGAACCATCTTGGGAAATCACCCTGATCGAACGCTTGGAAGATGTAGCGTTGGAATCATCAAATGCATGGAACAATGCCGGTACGGGACACTCTGCACTGTGTGAATTGAACTATGCGCCCCTGACTGCCGACGGCACGATCGATCCGACCCGTGCCCTCAATATTGCCGAACAATTCCATATCAGCCGCCAATTTTGGGCGACTTTGGTCGAAGAAGGCAAACTGACCGACCGCACTTTCATCAATTCCGTCCCCCATATGTCGCTGGTGATGAACGCCGACCATTGCGGTTATCTGCAAAAACGTTTCGACGTGTTCAAAACCCAAAAACTCTTTGAAAAAATGGAGTTTTCTACCGATCGCTCCAAAATTGCCGAATGGGCGCCGCTGGTTGTCAACGGTCGTGATGAAAGCCAACCCATTGCCGCCAACTACTCCGCCGAAGGTACGGACGTTGATTTCGGTAATCTGACCCGCCAAATGGTGCAATATCTGCGCGAAAAAGGCGTGAAAATGGAATTCAACCGCCATGTTGAAGACATCAAACGCGAATCCGACGGCGCGTGGGTACTCAAAACCTGTAACACCGAAAACCATGAAGACCATTTGACCCTCCGCACCCGCTTCCTCTTCCTCGGTGCAGGCGGCGGCGCACTTACCTTACTGCAAAAATCCGGTATTCCGGAAGGCAAAGGTTACGGCGGCTTCCCGGTTTCCGGCCTGTTCTTCCGCAACAGCAACCCTGAAACCGTTGCCCAACACAATGCCAAAGTGTACGGTCAAGCTTCCGTTGGCGCGCCTCCTATGTCCGTTCCGCACTTGGATACCCGCAACGTGAACGGCGAACGTCATCTGATGTTCGGTCCATACGCAGGCTTCCGCCCCAACTTCCTCAAACAAGGCTCGCTCATGGATCTGCCGATGTCCATCCAAATGGACAACCTTTATCCTATGCTCTGCGCCGGTTGGGCTAATATGCCGCTGACCAAATATCTCTTGGGCGAATTGCGTAAAACCAAAGAAGAACGCTTCGCTTCGCTTTTAGAGTATTATCCGGAAGCCAATCCTGACGATTGGGAACTGATTACCGCCGGTCAACGCGTACAAATCATCAAAAAAGACCCGAAAAAAGGCGGCATACTCCAATTCGGTACCGAAATCGTCGCCCATGCCGATGGCTCGCTGGCCGCATTGCTGGGCGCGTCTCCAGGCGCATCAACCGCCGTGCCTTTGATGA
Source organism: uncultured Neisseria sp. (assembly GCA_963531275.1). Classification (GTDB taxonomy): domain Bacteria; phylum Pseudomonadota; class Gammaproteobacteria; order Burkholderiales; family Neisseriaceae; genus Neisseria. The sequence goes on along the minus strand of CAUSHT010000036.1, from coordinate 4,097 downwards.
TTAAGCTGATCAACCAATGCTTCCCTGGACATATCGAGTCATGGTCAGGCCGTCTGAAAGAATTGGTGCCCGGCTACGGTATCAAGCTGAACGACAATCCGACTTTGGCGGACGAAATCATCAGCCACAACGCGACCGTTTTGGGCATTCATCACTAAATTGAAGCAGACACAAAGGCGGGCATTCTTGCCCGCCTTTTTTCAAACCATTAAAATAACGGCATTCAGGCCGTCTGAAATCTAATCTGCGACAGCATGTTGCACGATTCAAACCCGAAAATCAGCCCCAATAGAAAAACGCCATGACCGATATTCTCAACAAAATCCTTGCCACCAAAGCAGAAGAAGTGGCCGCACAAAAAGCCGCCGTTTCCTTGGAAGACATCAAAGCCCAAGCGCAGGCTGCTGCGCCGGTTCGCAGCTTTATCGGCTCGATCCGTGAAAAACACGCGCAGAATCTGCCTGCCATTATTGCCGAAGTCAAAAAAGCCAGCCCGAGCAAAGGCCTGATCCGTCCTGATTTTCATCCTGCCGAAATCGCCGCTGCCTATGAAAAAGCCGGCGCGGCCTGTTTGTCCGTGTTGACGGACGAACCTTACTTCCAAGGCTCGCCCGAATATTTGAAACAGGCGCGTGCGGCTGTGGCGCTGCCGGTCTTGCGTAAAGACTTTATCATCGACGAATACCAAATCTATCAGGCGCGCGCGTGGGGTGCGGATGCGGTTCTTCTGATTGCCGCCGCATTGGAAGCAGAGCAGCTTGAGCGTTTTGAAGCCGTTGCCCACGAATTGGGCATGACTGTCTTGTTGGAATTGCACAATGCGTCCGAGCTGGAAAAATGCCGCAACATGACCACGCCGCTGTGGGGTGTTAACAACCGCAACCTGCGTACGTTTGAAGTGACCCTGCAGCAAACCCTCGGCCTCTTGCCTGAATTGAACGGCAAAACCGTTGTAACCGAAAGCGGCATCTGCAACAAAGAAGACGTCGATTTCATGCGCAGCCACGGCGTACATACTTTCCTGATCGGCGAAACCTTTATGCGAGCCGACGATATCGAAGCTGAAGTCAAAAAACTGTTTTAAACCCTAAAAACATCAGGCTGTCTGAATTTTCAGACGGCCTGAATCAATTTGAAGGCAGACATAATGTTTACCGTACAACGCATTTACGCTTATCAGCCCAATCCCGAGCAGACCGCCGTCTTTATCGACCGCCTCTATCCTCGCGGCGTCCGCAAAGAGGTTTTCGCTACGGCGCTTTGGCTGAAAGACATTACGCCCAGCGCAAACCTGCGCCGCTGGTATCACGAAAATCCGACTCAAAATTTCGACGGTTTTGTTAGCCGTTATCACGAAGAGTTACATGGTGATACCGAGCAGGTCGCCATCAAGCAGCTGCTGGATTTGGAGCGGCAACACGGCAGTATCCTGTTGCTGACCGCTGTCAAAGACCCCCGACATTCCCACATCTCTGCGCTGGCTCAATTTTTGGGTGCAAGGTTTGAATATCGCGATTAAAAAATCAGTGTTTGGGCTGAATACAAAAAGGCCGTCTGAAATTAAGGTTTCAGACGGCCTGCTATTTTCAAATCAAGAAGGATAACGGTGTGCCACCAATTTTCCGTCTATGTATTCGCCGATATAGACTTGCGAGGCTTCAAGGTGGAGGCGGTTGAGTTCCTGTTGCAGCCATTCTTCATCACGCTTAATGATTTCGAGGATGTCGGGGTCGACTTGGCCGTCTGTAATCAGTGGATAGCGCAGGCTTTCGTCGCCGTACTTAATGACGGCGAGCTGGCCGTTTTGTTCCATCACGGCACGTTTGACGGCAGAGATTTCGTAGATGCCGGCGGCGCGGAGTTTGAACATGAGGTCGTGTGCGCTGATGCCGTTTTTCATGCATTCATCGGTTTGGATTTTGCCGTTGACGATAACCCAGACGGATTTGCCGTCAATTACGGATTTGACCCAGCGGTTGTGGTTTTTGATGAATTTCAGGCTCAAGACCAACAGCGTCCACAAAATCAGCACGAGGAAAAATTGCAACAGGCCGACGCTGTCGCTGTAAATCACGCCGCCGATGATGCCGCCGAGTACATAGTTTTGCACTTGGTCCATGGCGGAGGTCGGCGCGAGGTTACCTTTACCTAAGAGGTTGATTTGCAAAATCAAACCTAAAATACCCATCAGCAGTTTGAGGGCGAGCAGGGAGTATGCTTCCATGTGTGTGTATCCTGTTATTCTTTATCGATGAGTTCGATATTGTTGTTGACCAAATTGATGGGCGTCAGCGTGTAGGCGGAGAAGTCTTGATTGAAATGGACTTCGTAGTATTGGTTTTTGATGCCGATAATCATGCCGTTGAACAGGCGCGTGCTGTTGACGATGATATCTTGTTTTTCAACTTTTTGGTTTTCAATCAAGGCATTGAGAAAACCCACCATGCGCGAAGTATCGGCGGCAAAGTTTTGACGCTCGCTGTATGAAAGATATTGCGTGCCGCAGATGAGGATGAGCAACAACAGCGCAATAATGCTCAGGTCGCGGTATTTGGTGTCCATGCGGTGGCGCAGGTATTGCGATACGGCGAGCAGGAGGATGACGAGGGCGGCGAAAATCAGGATATATTTCAAGTAGTCGTGGAAATACATATGATTTTCAAGATAAAAGTGAGAAAAGAATTTCATGGTATTTGATAAATTTGGGAAGGGTAATAAGGCCGTCTGAAACTTAAATTTCAGACGGCCTCGTCTATTAAACAAGGATGTTGCGTTAAGGTTTCGGATAAAGCACACATGGTGATTCCCGAAGTAGTATCAGTTGATAAATCCGTCGTCTTTCATTTTCTTTTCGGATATGTATTTAATTGTACATTCATACACATATATATTTTTGATAGGTATTGGGTAGTATCACGGCAAGATCTTCCAGTGTCCAATTTCTATTGGACTGAAAGGTGGGAGAGTTTAATTCTTGCTGTTCGATTTTTTGCCACTCTGTGTTGGCTTTTGGGGTGAATTCTTTGGTAGTTTTTTCGAATGCGCGAATACCGATACGGTTTCTCTTGCTGTATATTCTGCCTGCCAAGTAACGTTGTTCAGGAAACTCATGCTCATGCCCCTTCAAGTTACCACTGCAATAGTTTTGAGTAGCTTCAGTATCAGCCAGCCGATCGGCATCGTGTAAAACAGCAAGATAGTGGCTTTTACCTTGCAAAATCAGCCAAGCTGCGAAGCCATAAGTATTGTATTTATGCTTACCACCGTACACCAAAGATAGCGCAGACCAAATTAATCTATTGGGACTGGCAATAATTGTGCATTCGTACATCTTAAAGAAATAATCAAAATATAATAAATCCTCATCTGGTAAAGATTCCAATAACCGATTCAAGTTTTGGTTGAATTCTCCAATATTGCGAGATTCAGGACGTGCTTGATCAATGATGTTCCAAAAATCGTTGATTGTCATGGCTCCAATCTTCCGAACAATCCGAGACAGGCATAGACGCCGAGTTTAAACACGTTCTTTTTCCAAAATGACGACGTAGGCTTCACGCACGAAAAACAGCAGCATTCGGCGCTGGTCTTTTTCCATGGTAACGACCTTCCAGCCTTGTGAAGCGTGGCTGTTGAGGAAATCGCTGAATTTGACCGGATTGATTTTGGCACTGCCGAAAATCAAGCTGGAAAGCAGGTTCTCTTGATAAATGACGGCTTTATATTCTTTCATTTTATTCCTTTAAAACAAGGGGGCTTTAAAGCCCCCTGATTCTACTCCTTATTATTCAACTGCGGTAATACGGAGCCTTCGCCCAAGGACAACAAACCGCTTTGCGAGTAAATACCCAGTTTGGCGCGGGTGTCGGTGATGTCGAGGTTGCGCATGGTCAGTTGGCCGATGCGGTCGAGCGGTGTGAACGCTGCGTCTTCGACTTTTTCCATGCTCAGGCGTTCGGGTTGGTAGGTCAGGTTAGGCGATTCGGTGTTCAGAATCGAGTAGTCGTTGCCGCGGCGCAGCTCGAGGGTGACTTCGCCGGTGATGGCTTTGGCGACCCAGCGTTGGGCGGTTTCGCGCAACATGAGGGCTTGGCTGT
>CAUSHT010000035.1:0-11445 GCA_963531275.1 uncultured Neisseria sp. | reverse complement strand
GTCAGGGCTTTTTCAAAATTCAGCTTGGCACTGTCCATCTCCGCTTGTACGGTTTTGTCTTTCCATTTCATGGTCTGCCAATTAAGGAAAGGCAGATTGATGGTGGCCGAGCCACCCAACATGGGGATATTGAACGTGCTTTTCGCTTTATCGGAAGACGTACTCAGACTTGCGCCCAAAGTAATCGACGGATACCAACTACGTTTTTGCGCGTTGACCGATTGTTGCGACGCTTGCAGGCGGTATTCGGCGGCGCGCAGGTCGGGGCGGTTGGCCAAAACGGTAATCGGTACGTCCAAGTTCACGCCTTTGACAGGCAACAGGCGGAATTGTGCCGGATCGGCGGCCATGTTTTCAGATGGCCTTAAATTCAACAAATTACGCAAAACCTGTTTTTGCGTATCTAAATTGTTTTGCAAAGACAACAGGCTGTTTTCCGCGCTCAGCAATGACTGTTTGGCTTGGGTCGGCTGGCTGGAGTCGGCCCGGCCGTAGCGGAACTTGGCATTCGCAATGCGGTTGATTTCCTGATATTGCTTCAGCGATTTTTGCGCCAACTCGATGGCTTCGTTCAGATAGGCGATATTGAAATACGCATCGGCGACATTATTAATCAAAGTCAGGCGTGTGTTAGCCATGTCTTCATGCGTGGCTTGGTATTCCCATACCTGCGCATCGGCAGTGGCACTGAGTTTGCGCCACAAATCCAATTCGTAGCTCAAACCAAGCTGGCTGCTGAAGGTATTGCCGTGGCTGCCGGTTTTCAGGTTTTTAGAAGCGTTCGCGCCCAACGAGCCGCTGAACGAAGGCACCAAATCCGCACCCAAAATATTGGCTTGGTACAAAGCCTTGTTGACGCTGATGGCCGCCTGTTTCAAATCGACATTATTCGCCAGCGCCTGCTCCATCAGCGCGTTGAGCTGCTGGCTTTGGTAGATTTCCCACCAGTTGCCGTTTACATCGTAGCGTTCGGCAGTTTCCGCCGCGCTCATGACTTGGCCGGTCGCTTCCAGCGTCAGGTTCGGATTGGCCTTAGGTGCGGCGCACGCACTTAGGGCAAGGGCAACAGCCAATGATAAGGCTGCTTGGGAAAAAGGTTTCGTCTTCATAAAAAATCTTTCGGGTAACAGCATTTCAGACGGCCCCAAGATAATAGGTCGTCTGAAACATAATCAATCCTGAGCCAGCGCATCAATCGGGTTGAGCTTGGAAGCCTTGTTGGCGGGCATAAAGCCGAACGCGACGCCGATGGCGGTGGAGCAGACCACCGCGCCGATGACGGAAGTTATGGAAATGCTCATCGGGAAGTCGGTGACAAAGTAGTTGAACACCAGGCTGATGCTTGCGGACAACAATACGCCTGACAGGCCGCCGATAATACAGATTAAGACGGCTTCAATCAGGAATTGTTGCAAAATATTGTTGCGGCGTGCGCCGATTGCCATGCGGACGCCAATTTCTTTGGTGCGCTCGGTAACGGAGACCAGCATGATGTTCATCACGCCGATGCCGCCGACCACCAAAGAGATGACCGCGATGGAAGAAATCAGCAGCGTCATGGTGCCGGTTGTGCTTTCAACCATTTCTTTGATGCTGTCGCTGTTGTTCATAAAGAAGTCTTCTGTACCGTGGCGTGCTTTCAGCAGCTCGGTCAGGCTTTTTTCGGCAACTTGCGTATTGGCATCGTCTTTGATTTTGACAACGATGGAGTTGGTATGGCTCTCGCCGGTAATTTGATGCATGACCGTTGTATACGGCGACCAAAGCATCAGCGAGTCGGAGTTGCCGAACGAGTTGTCATCCTTTTTCATAATGCCGATGACGGTTAACGGGCGTTTTTTGAAGAGGATGGTTTTGCCTAAAGGATTAACGCCTTCGCCGAAGAGTTTGGTTTTGGTGTTTTGGTCGATAACGACGACTTGGGCATCGGTTTTTACATCGTCATCATCAAACAGACGGCCTTCTTCCAATTTCAAACCGCGCACGTCGAAATATTGTTCGCCTACGCCGTAAAGCGAGGCGGTCAGGTCGGTGTTGCGGTAGGTCAAGGTGCCGCTGGAGTTGGTTTGAGGAGTGGCAGAGGCGACGTAGCTTTGTTGGCTGATGGCTTTTGCATCATTAATCGTCAGCGTTTTGATTCGTCCGCTGCGGCGGTCGCCAAAACCACGGCCGGGGAAGATGCTGATGGTGTTTGTGCCCATCGAGTTGATGTCTTCCAAGATTTTTTGCTGCGAGCCATTACCCAATGCCACTACCGATACCACCGAAGCGATACCGATGATAATCCCCAGCATGGTCAGTAGCGAACGCATTTTGTGCGCCATAATCGCCTGCACCGACATTTTGAATGCTTCCATAAATTGATCATAATAAAACGACCAAGAAGCTTTTTCTTTAATCCTCTCCACTTTGCTTGGCGGAATATCGGGATTTTTAGATGTATCCGAAATAATCTGACCGTCGCGGATTTCGATGACGCGGTTTGCGTTTGCCGCAATGCCCGGATCGTGGGTGACCATAATCACGGTATGCCCGTCTTCGTGCAGCTTATGGATGATTTCCATCACGTTTTTACCGCTGGCGGTATCCAATGCGCCGGTCGGCTCGTCGGCAAAGATGATTTCGCCGCCGTTCATCAACGCGCGGGCAATCGAAATGCGTTGTTGCTGACCGCCGGAAAGTTCGCTGGGTTTGTTGCCTTCTTTATTTTGCAAACCCAAATCGCCCAACAGTTTTTCCGCACGTTCCGCACGCTCTTTACTGTCCATGCCCATATATACGGCAGGCAGGGCGACGTTGTCTCGAGCGGTCAGCGAGCTTAACAGGTTGTAACGCTGGAAAATAAAGCCGAAACGCTCACGGCGCAAAGCCGCCAGCTCATCCGGCTGCATTTGCGATGTTTCGATGCCGTCGATTTGATAAGAGCCGGAAGTGGCGGTATCCAGACAGCCCAAGATATTCATCAGTGTCGACTTACCCGAGCCGGACTGGCCGATAATCGCCACAAAGTCGCCTTTCTCAATAGAAAGGCTGACATCTTTCAATACATGCACACGGTTTTCACCGCTACCGAAAAAACGGTTGATATTCTTACATTCGATTAAACTCATAATCTTTCCGGGCGAAAAATAGAAATACAGGAACTAAGGCCGTCTGAAACACAGCCAAATCTTTCAGACGGCCTTAATCAATCAGCGAGGAGGGCCGCCGCCCATCATCGCGCGTTCGCTGCTCTTATTCTTTTCATCTGCGCTCATTTCAGAAACAATCACTTTTTCGCCTTCTTTCAAGCCGCTTTTGATTTCGGTATTCATGCTGTCTTTCAAACCGACGGTTACTTCGCGTTCTACTGCTTTATTGTCTGCACCCAAAATGCTGACATAAGATTTGCCGTTATGCTTTTTCACAGTCAGTGTCGGTACCAGTAAGACATTCTTCACGCCGTTGATTTCGATCGTGTTTTGAGTGGTCATGCCGATAGAAAGTTTGCCTTCTGGATTTGGCACCAGGGCGCGGGCATAGTAGTAAATCGCATTGGAAGTCGTGTCCGTGCTGCTGGTGTAGCTGCCCAAAGACATGGTGGTCAGGCCGGGGTCGACGCTGTCTAATTTCGCTTTAATCGGGGTGTCCGGCTCGGACAAAATGGTGAACGAAATATCCTGACCGGCTTTGACTTTCGTGATGTCGCCCTCGGCAATCTGCATTTTGTTTAACATGGTTTCCAGATTGGCCAGCTGGATAATGGTCGGCGTAGATTGCGCCGCATTGACGGATTGGCCTTCTTCAACAGGAATGGCAACCACGGTGCCGTCCATGGTGGCGGTGATCCGCGTGTGGCCCAGTTCGGATTCGGCTGTATTGATGGAGATTTTTGATTGTTTGATGGCGGCCTTCAGCTCGGCAACATTGGCTTTGGCTGCGGCTAAAGAGTCTTGTGCAGATTCCAAGTCTTCCTTGGAAGTTGCCTGTTCTTTCCATAAGGCAAGTTCGCGTTTATATTTTTTCTCCGCGCTGGAAAGCGCGATTTCGGTAGAAACCAATTTTGCCTGATAGGTTTCCAGTTTGGATTTTTCGGTATTTAAGGTATTAATCTGATTGGTTGAGTTGATTTCTGCAATCAGATCGCCTTTTTTTACTTGTTGGCCCAGTTTCACATACAGTTTTTTAATCTGACCTGAAGCTTCCGCGCCTACGGATACTAAATTGGAAGGCGAGATTTCGCCGGTTGCCGACACGGTTTGACGGATATCGCCGCGTTTGACCACTTCTGTAATAAAAGAAGACTGAGGTTCAGGCTTCATCAAAGACCAGCCGCCGAAAGCTGCAGCCACGATAACAGCCGTACCGGCCGCCCACTTGAAAACTTTAGACATATAAAAGAAACCAATTCAATAAAATAACGTCGCAGACAAGCAACAAATGTATTGATAGAAACAAAAAAACAACTGGATTTTACTGTAAAGACCCAGGCTGACCAAGAGACAGCCAGCTTAAATTGAAGTTTAACTTATTGAAATAAAAAATAAAGGGCAGTAAACATTTTTCAGAACTTGCACCTCATTTACATAAATTCCCAAACTCCCTCCGAATCTGAACATTTAAGCCGCAAGAAAACTACTATAATATCCACGTCTTATTCTAATTATTCACGACATAAATACAATGAAACACCAACAAGGCTTCACGCTTATCGAGCTGCTGATAGTCGTTGTGATTGCAGCCATTCTTGCTACCATCGCATATCCGTCTTATCAAAACTATATCCGCCAAACGCGCCTTGCCGCCGTCCGCACGCAGATGCTTCATAACGCCCAACAGCTCGAACGCTACTACACTCAAAAAAGGACATTTGAAGGGTTTCTTCCTGAAAATTTACAGCAGAATGAATATTTCGATATTAGTTTTTCCAAAGATACGGCTTCTGCGCCTAATCTTTCCGAAAATACGGCTTCTATGCCTAATCCTTCCGATTCAGGTTATATTTTGAAGGCAGAGCCTAACAAAGAAACCAACGCAAATGAAACCTGTACCGTTTATTACAACGACAGCGGTATCATCTGGGCAAGTAGTAGCGACAAGCAAAACTGTCCCGGTTATGAAATGCCAAAATCAGAATAAATCGAAATATAAAAGGCCGTCTGAAATTCAGACGGCTTTTTTGATGGTTTGGCTGTATAAGCAGATTAGCCTAAACAGGGCGAAGATCAGTAATTTTGACCTAATACGAAGTCAATCTTAGCCTTTGCGGCGCGGTTCGTCAGGGCGGATGCGGGAAGCCAGTTGGTCGAGGATGCCGTTGACGAATTTATGGCCATCGGTGCCGCCGAAAGTTTTGGTGACTTCGATGGCTTCGTTGATGATGACAGGGTAGGGGGTCTCAGGCATGGTGCTCAATTCATGGCAGGCAACCAGCAAAACGGCGCGTTCGATAGGACTGAGGTCTTTCTCGTCGCGGTCGAGCAGGGGGCTGATTTTTTCCATGTATTCTTCGGCATGGGTTTGTGCGCCGAAAAACAGTTTGTTGAACAACTCTTCATCCATATTGGATGTTTGGGACAGTTCGTGGATGTTTTTGGCGATTTCGGGAGCGGCAGTTTTGTTGATGCCTGCTTGATAAATAGCTTGTACGGCAAGCTCGCGTGCGCGGCGGCGTGGGCTTTTCATGGGTATTCCTTGTGAAGAGAGTGCCGATGGTTGTCGGCTGAATATTGAATGATTCAGACGGCCTCAATATCATAATTGAGAGGCCGTCTGAAAATATGCGGTATTCAATACGGGGAGAAGCTTATTCTTCGTCGTCTTCGTATTGTTCTGACAAAAGATGGTTGACCAAGTTGGCACATTCTACGGCAACTTTGGCGGCATCGGAGGCTTTTTCTTCGATACGTGTAACGGCTTGTTCGTCGTTTTCAGTCGTCAGGATGGCGTTGGCGATAGGGATGTTGTAGTCGAGGGCAACGCGGCTGACACCTGCGCCGGACTCATTGGATACCAATTCAAAGTGGTAGGTTTCGCCACGAATGACAACACCGATGGCAATCAGGGCATCGAATTGTTCGGATGAAGCAAGGTTCATCAGCGCGATAGGCACTTCAAGTGCGCCGGGAACGGTGGCAAGCGTGATGTTGTCTTCGGATACGCCCAATTTTTTTAAGGTGCGGCAGCATACTTTGACCATTTCGCTGCCGATTTCGTTGGTAAAACGGGCTTGAACGATGCCGATGCGCAGGTTGGTGCCATCGAGGCGTGGTTCGATAATGTTCATGATGATTCCTTCAATATATGTGAAATAGGGATTCGGCTCGGTTTCAGACGGCCTTGTTATAAAGAGGCCGTCTGAAACGAAATGGGGATGGATTATTCTTGCGGCTGCCAATCGGCAACGGCTTGGAACTCGCCGTCTTCGTTCAATTCCCACGCGCTGCCTTCTGCCTGAGTCAGCAGGGGAGCGATGTCGGGATTGTCTGCGGTAATGGCGGAGAGGCTGACAATGCTGAAGTTGTCGGGATTGTCGGTGTATTCGTCGGTTTCATCGCCGCTGAAAATACGCCAGCCGCTGTCGTTTTCAAATACGGGGGCTTCGCGGTAGAGGAAGCCGACGGGCTCGCCTTGTTCGGCGACGGTGTTGGTGACGATGCAGCGGTCGAGCGCTGCGGCCAATGCTTGGGCAAATTTGTTCATGGAGTTGACAAAGAGATGATTTGGCATGATTTTACACGATTCGCCGCTTTTCCGCACGGATGTGTGCAGGGGCGGTTTGATGGTACAATGTCGGCAAGTGCCGTCAGGTTTGAACATGACGGCTTTTGATTGTTTATCGGCTTGAGGGACGCAAGAAACAATGAGCCAAAATAAAAAAGTTGCCGGTGTAGCCTTTTTATTTTGTTTCACTGCGGATGAGGCGTGCTTTCCGGCTGTTTTTTTGAAAGTATGGAATGAAACCTGATTTGCTCAAACAGCAGGCGCATCGAGCGATTCAAAAGCGTCTGGGCTATGAGTTCCGCAATATGGAGCTGCTTCAGCAGGCTTTGACCCACCGCAGCTACAATGCCAAACACAATGAGCGTTTTGAATTTGTCGGCGATTCGATTTTGAACTATTCCGTGGCGCGGATGTTGTTTGACGCGTTTCCGAAATTGTCGGAAGGCGAGTTGTCGCGGATGCGCGCGGCTTTGGTAAATGAAGGCGTGTTAGCTGAAATCGCGTTGGAAATGAATGTCGGCGACGGTTTGTATTTGGGTGCCGGCGAGTTGAAGAGTGGCGGTTTCAGACGGCCTTCGATTTTGGCCGACGCGATGGAAGCGATGTTTGCGGCGGTCAGCTTTGACGCGGATTTTTCTGCGGCGGAAAAAGTGGTTCGCCATTTGTTTGCGGAACGCGTGAAACGTGCGGATTTGAATATCGGCAAGAAAGACAGTAAAACCGCTTTGCAGGAAGCCTTGCAGGCACGCCGCTTTGCCTTGCCGAAATACCGAATCGAAGAGCAGGCGGAGCAGACGGCTGATGCGATGTTTGTGATTTCCTGTGATTTGGGTGAACTCGGTTTCATCTGCAATGCACGCGGCAGCAGTCGGAAAGTGGCCGAGCAAAAAGCGGCATGTGAAGCCTTAGAGTGGTTGGAACAGAAGTTTCCTTTGAAAAAAGCTAAAAAATAATACTTCAGACGGCCTTTGAGAAAATGCAAAGGTCGTCTGAAACAATCAAGAAAGTCATATATAAATGGATATCGAAACCTTTTTGCAAAACGAGTCGCAACATCCGACGGATTATCGTTGCGGCTTTGTGGCCATTGTGGGTCGCCCTAATGTCGGCAAATCCACGCTGATGAACCATTTAATCGGTCAGAAAATCAGTATTACCAGTAAAAAAGCACAAACCACGCGCAACCGTGTAACCGGTATTTATACTGATGATACGGCGCAATTTGTGTTTGTCGATACGCCGGGTTTTCAAACCAATCACCGCAATGCCTTGAATGACCGTCTTAATCAAAACGTAACCGAAGCGTTGAGCGGCGTGGATGTGGTGGTTTTTGTGGTGGAAGCCATGCGCTTTACCGATGCTGACCGCGTGGTGTTGAAGCAGTTGCCTAAGCATACGCCTGTGGTATTGGTGGTCAATAAAATCGATAAAGATAAAGCCAAAGACAAATTTGCGCTTGAGGCTTTTATCAATGAAGTACGCCAAGAGTTTGAATTTGCCGCCAGCGAGGCAGTCAGCGCGAAACATGGTTTGCGTATTGCTAATTTGCTGGAATTGCTCAAGCCTTATCTGCCGGAAAGTATCCCGATGTATCCGGAAGATATGGTCACGGACAAATCTAGCCGATTTCTGGCGATGGAGATTGTGCGCGAAAAATTGTTCCGCTATTTGGGCGAAGAGCTGCCGTATGCAATGAATGTTGAAGTGGAGCAGTTTGAGGAAGAGGAAAGCGGACTGTTTCGCATTTATATCGCGGTGTTGGTCGATAAAGACAGCCAAAAGGCGATTTTGATTGGCAAGGGTGGGGAAAAATTGAAGAAAATTTCTACTGAAGCCCGCCTTGATATGGAAAAATTGTTTGATACCAAAGTCTTTTTGAAGATTTGGGTGAAAGTGAAATCCGGTTGGGCAGACGATATTCGTTTCCTGCGCGAATTGGGTTTGTGATTTAATGTGTTTGAACAAAAGGCCGTCTGAAAAATTTTCAGACGGCCTTTTGTTTGATTAGGCCAATAATTCAGCCAGGCGTTTGACGATTTCATCCGCTGCTTGGTGTTTGGATGTTTCCGGAAATGAGGTTTCGGCAAGGTCATCAATAATGGTGATTTGATTGGTTGGCTTACCCATGGAAACGGAAACTTGGTTGGCTACCAGCATCGGTACGTTTTTACGCAAACGTTTTGCCCGAGCAAATTCCAAAACCTGATGGCTTTCGGCAGCAAAGCCGACGCAGAATGGTGGAGAAGGTAGGGCAGCAACGGATGCGAGAATGTCCGGATTTTCCGTCAGTTCGATAACCGGGGGCTGATTGCCGTTTTTCTTCAGTTTCTCGTTGCTGCTGTTTTTGACTTTGTAGTCTGCAACGGCTGCAACGGAAATAAAGACATCCTGCTCATGGATATGGCGGTGAACTGCCTGATACATGGCTTCTGCGCTGACAGCTTGTTCGGAATGAGCCAAGCCTGCTGGTAAGGCCGTCTGAATTTGACCGTAAATCAGCGTGACTTTCGCTCCGGCAGCACGGCATGCACGCGCTAAAGCCATCCCCATTTGTCCGCTGGAAATATTGGTAATGCCGCGGACAGGATCGATGGCTTCAAACGTTGCGCCGGCTGTAATCAGAACTTTTTTTCCACTCAGTAGCTTGGGTGTCCATAAATCCTCTAGCAAATCTGCCAGATCGACTGCTTCGACCATTCTGCCTGTACCTGTTTCGCCACAAGCCTGTTCGCCGCTGTTTGGGTAAAACACGGTAATGCCGTCTGAAACCAGTTGCTCAATATTGCGCAGGTTGGCAGGGTTGTTCCACATTTCGACATTCATTGCAGGCGCAACGGCCAAAGGACATTTTCTGGCTGCGGCCAAAGTAGTCAGCAGGTTGTCGGCCAATCCGTTGGCAATTTTGGCAATCGTATTGGCAGTGGCTGGCGCAATAAGAAATGCGTCAGCTTCACGCGTCAGATTGATGTGTGCCATGCCATTATTGGAAGCACCTGAATAGGTATCCGATAAAACAGGGTTGCCGGTTAAAGCTTGGAAAGTCAGCGGGGAGACAAATTCTGTCGCAGAATCTGTCATTACCACTGATACAGAATGTCCTTGCTTTTTCAGCAGCCTGACCAGTTCGCAAGATTTATACGCCGCAATACCGCCGGTAATGCCGAGGAGAATGTGTTTGCTCATAAATAACAGGCTCATTAAATGAGATATATAGGAATCAAATCAAATTAGATTTGTTCGATGTTGATTCTGGCCAGTTTTGCTTTAATCGCATTGCCATATCTCTTCGGCAAGAATGCTGAAACCGCTCCGTTTTTCACTTTAGTCACATAACTGCAGACTTTAAACTCAGGAACAACATTGAGCGAGTAGTCCGGATTAACCAAAGGCGAAGCACTGGAGTACAGCGTCCATCTTGCCAGACTGCCGTCTTCATAATCAGTCGTTGCGTTAAAGCTGGTGACCCCTTCGCTGAAAGCGATTTGATAATTAGGGTAGAACTCGCCGGGAATTTCGTGTGCATTACAGAAATCAAATAATCTGTCATGTGCAAACAGATTCTGACGGATATAGGCCCACAATTCTTTTTCTAGAAAATCTTGGTCGGCAAAATGTCTGGAAGGGTAGCCCTCGTCGACAAATTTTTGAATTCTTTCCTGCATATCTGGGACTGCACCCGCTTTAGCGCCCCACATGCCCGCAAGAATCAGGGCAGTATGCGAGCCTGAGTCGCGAATAGTGTGGAATAGGGTGCCACTTTTTATCCATTCGGATACGGCCGCTGCATCACGATAGCAAATAATAGAATCTGCATCACGGAAAATAACGTATTCAACCTCGGGATCATTGATGGCAAGAAAGCGCCACATCGTACCTGGCCAGTTGTCCAATGGAGCGCCAACTTTAATCACTTCTGCGCCGTTATTTTTAAATCGTTGAATAGCTTCAGCCGATACAGAATCGTCAACATAAAAACGACATGTCCAACCGGGGAAAAGCACAGGCGCAAGCTGGGTATTCAAGACGGCAGGTTCAATATATTTGGAATTATTGCCAAATAAAGAAAAGGAGATAATCCGTTTGCCGTTTTTTGGAGCTGGTGTCGGGATGATTTCATGTTCTAGGTCTGGGATGGCTTTATCTTTTAGAACCAAAGCCTGATGACCGTAAAATCCGGTTTTTTCCCAATTATCTAGAGCGCCGTAAGCGTGCGCAAGTAAATCCAAAGCAGGAATATAGGTGCTATCCAGCTCTAGCGTTTTCATTTCAGCCTCAATGGCTTTTTCCCATTTCAATTGCTTTAGATAGGTATAAGCAACTTTATGATGAAATTCGACAGATTGGGGATTGAGAAGGCAAAGAATCTCGGCACGTTTTAGTGCTTCCTCGTAATTTTCCTCTTCGATAAAAGAGTGATATGCTTGTTCAAATTTTTGTTGAATCTTTTCGTTACTCATAATAGGTACATTCTAAATTTATGTTTGTTTTATTGGAGAAAGTAGAGATTGTAAGAGTAGATGGTGCTAAAGCGCCAGTAATATAGAGTGTTGAATGTAGCAAATAAGAGTAAAGCCACAGGGCTATTTATCTTTGGATATCTGTTTTATCTATCGAACGATAAAATTCAATAAATTTTAAATTATTTAAATACAGATAGTTGTGAAAAATTTTTAGTTTTTTTGAAATTGGGTGTTGACTGGTTTTGTTGTGAGGCGTATAGTTCGATTCTTCGCTGCTGACGCG
>CAUSHT010000034.1:0-11540 GCA_963531275.1 uncultured Neisseria sp. | reverse complement strand
CCGCTGATGCAGGCTTTTGAAATCGTTGCGCGCGGCCACTCCAATCCGAGCATGACCGAAATGCTGATGCAGGTTCGCTCCGATGTCGAACAAGGTAGCGCATTGGGCAAATCGTTCTCCAAATATCCAAAATATTTCGACCGTTTCTATTGCAACCTGGTCAGCGCAGGCGAATCCGGCGGCGTACTGGAAAGCTTATTGGACAAACTGGCTGTCTATAAAGAAAAAACCCAGGCCATTAAGAAGAAAGTTAAAACCGCACTGACCTACCCGATTGCCATTATCGTGGTAGCCATCGCACTTATCTTCATCATGATGATGTTTGTACTGCCTGCCTTTAAAGAAGTTTATGCCAATATGGGTGCAGAGCTGCCAGGCCTTACCCAGCTCGTCATGAACTTGTCCGATTTATTTGTCGACTACGGCTGGATTATGATCATCCTTTTGATTGCTTCCGCCTTCGGCCTGTACAAACTCCATGAGAAATCGCCCACCTTCCAAAAGCGAATCGATGCTTTGATTTTGAGGCTGCCTATCTTCGGAACCATCGTCCGTAAAGCGACCATTGCCCGTTGGGCGCGTACGACTTCTACCCTCTTCGCAGCCGGCGTTCCTTTGGTGGAAGTATTAGATTCAGTTGCAGGCGCATCCGGCAATATTCTCTATGAAGAAGCCACTCAAGACATCCGCGCCAAGGTAACCCAAGGTCTGTCGCTGACATCCAGTATGCAAAGTACTGATATGTTCCCCAACATGGTGATTCAAATGGCGGCCATCGGCGAAGAGTCAGGCTCTTTGGATGATATGCTGAACAAAGCAGCCGAATTCTACGAAGATGAAGTAGACAACTCCGTCTCCCGATTGTCTGCCTTGATGGAACCTATCATCATGGTGGTATTGGGTTCGCTCATCGGTATTTTGCTGATTGCCATGTATCTGCCGTTGTTTAACTTGGGTAATGTCGTAGGTTGATATGTTTGATAGTATTTACTCTGCCATCGACGCCTTTACCGCTCTTGCGCCATTCGCCATTCCTTTAGCTGTTATTTTAGGATTACTGATTGGTAGCTTTCTGAATGTCGTCATTTATCGCACGCCGATAATGATGGAGCGTGAATGGACACAATTTTCCAAAGAGCATTTGGGCATCGAGCTGACAGACGAAGAAAAACAGCCATTTAATCTGCGTAAACCGGATTCACGCTGCCCAAAATGCAAAAGTCCGATCAGAGTTTGGCAAAACATCCCCATCCTCAGCTATGTTTTACTGGGCGGGAAATGCCACTCTTGCAAAACCGCGATCGGCATACGCTATCCGCTGATTGAGCTGCTGACAGGGGTCTTATTCGGTATTGTCGCATGGCAATACGGCTGGTCATGGGCAACTATTGGCGGATTAATTTTGACTGCCATATTGATTGCGCTGACCTTTATCGATGCCGATACGCAATATTTACCCGACAGCCTGACTCAGCCCCTAATTTGGATCGGCCTGCTGTTTAATCTTAATGACACATTCGTACCCCTGCATTCAGCCGTTTGGGGCGCAATCGCAGGCTATATGAGCCTTTATACTTTATGCGCCGTCTATAAACTTCTGACTGGTAAAATCGGCATGGGTAATGGCGACTTCAAACTTTTGGCCGCGCTCGGGGCATGGCTGGGCGTAGGGATATTGCCTGTTTTGATCTTCATGGCTGCCTTAGTCGGCCTGGTGGGCGCACTTATCGCCCGTGTCGGTAAAGGTCAATATTTTGCTTTTGGTCCCAGCCTTGCTGTGGCAGGATGGATTATTTTGGTTGCCAATGCACCTATTACCCAACTGGTACAATGGTGGCTCGTACAATCAGGATTCCGATAATGACATTATGGATAGGCTTGACCGGCGGTATCGGTAGCGGCAAATCATCTATTGCCCAAATGTTTGCCGAACTTGGCGTACCCATTATCGATGCCGATGCCATCAGCCGCTCACTGACCGCTGAAAACGGCGAAGCCCTTCCTGCCATCCGCCAACTTTTCGGCGATGAGGTTTTTGATCATGAAGGCCGTCTGAATCGTATGGCTTTACGGGAAGAAGTTTTCAGACGGCCTCAATCCAAAAAACAACTGGAAAACCTGCTTCTGCCATTAATATTAAACAAAATCCAACAGCAGAAACAACTACTTGCCTCCTCCACCTACGGGATTGTCGATGTACCGCTTTTGATTGAGAATCCGGCATTTAAAGCAGAGACCGACCGCATTTTGGTCGTAGATGTTCCAGAGTCCGTCCAAATCGAACGCGTACACCAACGCAATGGTTTTTTAGAAGAGCAGACGCGTCAAATTATGGCCACCCAAGCTTCTCGATGTGACAGACTGCTGCATGCCGACGATGTATTGGACAATACCCATAGCATGGAAGAAGCAAAAATCAAGGTTGCCCGCTTGCATCAATACTATCAATCCATTGCACAATCACTGAAAGAAACTGCATGACCGCTCCTGTTGTAAAATGTCCAACCTGCCACAAAGAAGTCGTTTGGAACACCGACAGCCCCTACCGCCCTTTCTGCAGCAAACGGTGTAAACTCATTGATTTAGGCGAATGGGCACAAGAAAAATACACCGTTTCTTCGGAAGACGACCCCTTTTCAGACCTGTTGGACGGCAAATAAACTGCGCCGCCTCCTTCAGCCTATCCAAAACAGGCTCAAAACAGTAAAATACCCTCTTTATTCCAACCTATTCCATCCACCATGCTCACCTTCCAACAAATTATTTTCAAATTACAAAACTACTGGGCAGACAAAGGCTGCACCGTTATCCAACCTTTCGATATGGAAGTCGGTGCCGGTACTTCGCATCCAGCCACCTGCCTGCGCGCATTAGGCCCAGAGCCTTGGTTTGCCGCTTACGTTCAACCCAGCCGCCGCCCCAAAGACGGCCGCTATGGCGACAACCCCAACCGCCTGCAACACTACTATCAATTCCAAGTTGCGCTCAAACCTGCGCCAGCCAATATTCAAGACCTATACCTCGACTCCCTGCGCGAATTGGGTATCGACCCTAAAGTACACGATATCCGCTTTGTCGAAGATGACTGGGAAAACCCTACTCTCGGCGCTTGGGGCTTGGGTTGGGAAGTTTGGCTCAACGGCATGGAAGTAACCCAATTCACCTACTTCCAACAAGTCGGCGGTATCGACTGTTCCCCTGTACTCGGTGAAATCACCTACGGTATCGAGCGTCTCGCCATGTATCTGCAAGGCGTGGAAAACGTATACGACCTCGTTTGGGCAAAAACCCTTGATGGCAACATCGTCACTTACGGCGACGTTTATCATCAAAACGAAGTCGAACAATCCACCTACAACTTCGAATACAGCGATGCCGACTGGCTCTTGCGCCAATTCAACGACTATGAAGAACAAGCCAAACGCCTGCTTGCAGTTGAAGACACCAGTCTTGCCCTGCCTGCTTACGAGCTTGTACTCAAAGCCGGCCACACGTTCAACCTCTTAGATGCACGCGGTGCCATTTCTGTTACCGAACGCGCAACCTACATCGGCCGTATTCGTGCACTGAGCCGCATCGTTGCACAAAAATTCGTTGAAAGCCGCGAGAAACTGGGCTTCCCGTTACTTAAAAACCAATAAGCCCTCACATGCTTATCACGCCGCCCTTTGATACATTCAAGTGGCGGCGTTTCTATTTTCAGACGGCCTTGACGTCGATGCCATCGCAAACACTTCCTGCCTGCTTTCAGGTAAAATAAGCCCTTTATTACATAAGCCGTCTGAAAACATGAGTTCATCCTCTTCTGCAAAAATACCCTTTTTCTTACTTTCCCTCGTTGCCATCATTCTTGACCAACTGAGCAAATGGGAAATCTTGAAACACTTTACCGAAGGCGAACGCCTCAATATCATTCCAGACTTTTTTGACCTGACCCTTGCCTATAATCCAGGTGCGGCATTCAGCTTTTTGGCCGACCAAGGCGGCTGGCAAAAATTCTTCTTTTTAGGTCTGGCTGTCGTTATCAGCCTGTATTTGACCCGTGCCATCTGGCGCGATGAGTTTGGCCGCTGGGGCAAACTGGGGGCAGCCATGATTATCGGCGGTGCGATTGGCAATGTGGTTGACCGTCTGATTCACGGCCACGTTGTCGATTTTCTGCTTTTCTATTGGCAAAACTGGTTCTACCCTGCATTTAACATTGCCGACAGCTTTATCTGCGTTGGCGCAGTTTGCTTGGTATTAGATGGTTTGCTGCACAAAAAAACACCTTCAAACGACACAAAGGCCGTCTGAAAACGGAACACACATGACTCAAAAAACCATTATCCTTGCCAATCCCCGCGGCTTCTGTGCCGGTGTTGACCGTGCCATCAGCATTGTTGAACGTGCACTCGAAGAATTCGGCGCGCCCATTTACGTCCGCCATGAAGTCGTTCACAACAAATTCGTCGTGGACAATCTGCGAGCAAAAGGTGCCGTCTTTGTCGATGACTTGGCGGATGTACCCAAGGGGGCCACGCTGATTTACTCTGCTCACGGCGTATCCAAAGCCGTACAGGAAGAAGCGGCACAACGCGGTTTCCGCGTTTTTGATGCCACCTGCCCTTTGGTAACCAAAGTCCATAAAGAAGTAGCCCGCCTCGATGAGCAAGATTACGAAATCATCATGATCGGCCATAAAGGTCATGTCGAAGTAGAAGGCACGATGGGACAGTTGCCCCCGGGTAAAATGTTTTTGGTTGAGACAGTGGAAGATGTGGCCGGACTGAACGTCAAAAATCCTGACAAACTTGCCTACGTCAGCCAAACCACTTTATCGGTGGATGAAACCAAAGACATCATTGCAGCCTTAAATCAACGCTTCCCCAATATCCGCAATCCGCACAAAGAAGACATCTGCTACGCCACAACCAACCGCCAAACCGCTGTTAAAGAATTGGCCGAAGAATGCGATCTCGTGATTGTTGTCGGCTCGCCCAACTCTTCCAACAGCAACCGCTTGCGTGAAGTAGCCGCATTGCGCGGAGTTGATGCCTATATGGTCGATAATGCTTCCTATCTGAAAAAAGAATGGTTTGAAAATAAAACCAAGGTCGGTGTAACTGCCGGTGCATCTGCGCCCGAAGTCTTGGTTCGAGAAGTCTTACAAACCATTCAAGACTGGGGACACGAGACCATACGCGAAGGAGAAGGTGCGGAAGAAAGCATTGTATTTGTCTTACCCAAAGAGTTGCGTCGTGAGGGTGAAAACAAGCAAATCCTAAATAAAGGGTAAGTTTGTTATTTGCTTTATTTGAACTTAAGGCCGTCTGAAAATTTTCAGACGGCCTTAAGTTTATTTTGCTAATAAAAAAAGACCCGCCTTTAAGGCAGGTCTGTTCATGCATGATCCTGATTATTTCTCAGAAGTATGTTGCTGACGGCGCAAGATAGCAGGAATTTCAAAGTCATCCAGTACAGACTGGTTGCTGAAATCAGCCGCAGTGAGATTCATAGAACGGATATTGCGGTTGGTACGAACCAGGCTTTCAGCACTGCTTTGGCTTTGAGCTTGAGGCGCTTCTTCCGCACCGCGTACCAATTGTTGGGTACGGGCAGCAGCGCGCAGTTGGTTGTCAGTACCGTTTTCTTTCAAGCCGGTAGCAATGATGGTAATACGGATAGCGTCTTCGCTCATGCTCTCGTCTTCGGCAGCACCAAATTTGCATTCCACTTCAGGGTGTGCATTTTGGTTGACGATACGCATAATCTCGTTGAACTCAGACATTTTCAGGCAGCCAGGAGCAGTGGTAATGTTTACCAATACACCGCGTGCGCCATCCAAAGTAACGTTATCCAAGAGCGGGCTGGAGATAGCTTGATCGGTAGCCAAACGGGCACGGTCGATACCTTGCGCGAAACCTGAACCCATCATGGCGATGCCGCGATTGCTCATCACAGTTTTTACGTCGGCGAAGTCCAAGTTGATCATGTCGCTCGGGCAAGTCACCACTTCGGAAATACCGGCAACCGCGTCACGCAGTACATTGTCGGCCGCACGGAAAGCCTCACGCATGGTCACGTCTTCGCCCAAGGCAGTCATCAATTTGTCGTTCGGGATAATAATCAGGGAGTCAACGCGCTCTTTGAGCTGATCCAAACCTGCTTGAGCGATGTGTACGCGTTTGCCTTCGTAAGCAAACGGACGAGTTACAACCGCAACGGTCAGAATACCCATTTCTTTAGCGATTTCAGCCACAACAGGAGCAGAGCCGGTACCTGTACCGCCACCCATACCGGTAGTGATGAACAGCATGTTTGCACCGCGGATGGCATCTTCGATGGCTTCGCGATCTTCTTGAGCAGCGGCGCGACCGATTTCAGGATTTGCGCCGGCACCCAAACCGCGAGTCAGGTTTGTGCCCAATTGAATGCGTTTGGCCGCATTGTTTTTAGCCAATGATTGCGCATCGGTATTGGCACTGATGAACTCAACACCATGAATAGTGTTGGCAACCATGTTGTTGATGGCATTACAGCCGCCGCCACCCAAACCGATAACTTTAATAACAGCAGGGCTTGTTGCTGATTCTGCTACGTCGTAAACAAATTCCATTCAATAATCCTCCGCGCCCCGCTTTATAAGGACGGTTCAAAAATAACTTATTATCCGTATTATATAAGAAGTATCCTGATACTGGCAAAAATCTTCTTATCATCCGACTGTCGGCGTTATATTTTTACTACAATTTTTAACAGAAAATATACAAGTTTTAAATTATTCACTTAGCAATTATTTAAAACCGTTTAATTCTACTTAAATATTCAGGACAAACGGATTTTACACCGCCTGCCCTGAACGCTTTTATCAGAAATTGTCTCTGAAGAATCTTTGGATTTTTTCCCATAGACCCATTTTTTTGCCTGAATCATTCAGGGCAATCGCACCGGTTCGGCTAGTTTGTTCACCCTCTTCGGCAGCATAGGCCGTCTGAAGCAGGCCAATCGCTGTTGAATAGCGTGGATTGCGGATACGCTCGGATACGCCGCCCATTTCTTGTGGAACACCGATACGTGCCGGCAAATTAAAGACTTCTTCCGCCAACTCAACAATACCGTTCAACATAGAAGCACCGCCGGTCAAAACGATACCGGAAGTCAGCACTTCTTCAGGGAAGCCGGAACGGCGCAATTCGTTCAGTGTCAATTCCAAAATCTCTTCTACACGCGGGCCGATGATTTCAGCCAATACGCGGCGTGAAATTTGACGTGATTGGCGGTCGCCAACGCTAGGAACTTCAATCATTTCATCCAAGCCGTCCATAGTCGGAATGGCGGCACCGTAATGGATTTTGATGTACTCGGCTGCACTGTGCGGCGTACGCAGGGCTTGTGCCAAGTCTTTGGTAATCAAATCGCCGGCAACGGGAATAACCGCAGTATGGCGGATGGCGCCATTAGTATAAACCGCGATGTCGGTCGTACCGCCGCCGATATCGATGACGCACACGCCCAAATCTTTTTCGTCTTCAGTCAAAACGGCATGACCACTTGCCAAAGGCTGAAGCATGATTTGATCCATTTGCAGGCCGCAACGTTGGATGCATTTTTGGATATTTTGCAAAGCAGTGTTCGCACCGGTAATGATGTGCACGCGGGTATCCAAACGCACGCCGCTCATGCCGATAGGCTCTTTCACACCGGGTTGGTTGTCGATGATGTACTCTTGAACCACAGTATGCAAGATGTTGTGATCAGGCGGAATATTGATGGCTTTGGCCGTTTCGATGGCACGATCGATGTCGGCTTGCGATACTTCGCCATCTTTAATTTTGACCACGCCTTGTGAATTCAGGCTGCGGATATGGTTACCGGCAATACCGGTGACGACGTGGGAAATTTTGGTATCTGCCATCAGCTCGGCATCTTCTACCGCCTGACGAATGGCTTGCGCAGTGGCGTCAATGTTGGTCACCATACCTGCACGCAGACCGCGTGAAGGGCTTTGACCCAAGCCAACAATGTGGATTTCGTTATCTTCCCGAATCTCACCGATTAAGGCGATGACCTTGGACGTACCAATGTCTAAGGCACTGATATATTTATTTTGTTGTTGTTCCATAATTGCTCGTTCGCTATGTTGTCTGACTGACGGTTTGATTATTTTTGAAACAAGATTGCTTCACGTCTAATCGGCTATTCACTGTCGGAAGGGTTTTCAGACGGCCGGTAACGGACTGAAAAACCATCCTTATAACGCATATCGACATACTCGATACGACTTTGTTTTTTACGCAGCAGTGATGGCCAAATCTGGGCAAACTGCTGCAAACGTTTGATTTCGTTTTCACGCCCCAAGCGCACGGTAATGCCGTTGTTTAATACAAGCAACCATGCCGAACGCGGCGTGTAGATCAATTCTTTGATGGTCAGTTTCAACGGACTCAAAATACCGGAAAAGTCCGCATAATGTTTGACCATGTCTTTGCCTGTTCCCTGCTGCCCTTCAAATATAGGCAGATCCTGTTTCAGGCTTGCGGCAAACACATTGCCCTTACTGTCCACCAAGCCGCCAGCGCGCCAGTGTGCAACCGGCACGCGCTCGGTCAGGATAATTTCCACGGTTTCCGGGAAACGGCGGCGTACCATTGCCGAGTCAATCCAAGGCAATTCCTGAAAAGCGGACTGCGCCGAATCAATATCAGCGCGGAACATATTACCCCTGATATGCTCTCGTGCAACGGTTTGCAATTCTTTGCTGGAAGCATATTTCAGCTTGCCCTGAATGGCAATCTGTTTCACAGGAAAATATTTGGAATTGTAAAGCCAAGCTATGCCCGAACCTATCAGCAGAAAGGTCATCAGCAATAATAGCCTGCGGGTCAGCCGACCCAGTGCGCCTGCATCATCCCACATGAGCGGTCTTCAAAATCTCAATACACAAATCAGCAAAATCTACGCCGGTATGGCCTGCAGATTTTGGCACCAAACTGTGGCTGGTCATACCGGGCAAGGTATTGATTTCCAAGAGATACAGTTTACCGTCCGTATCTTTCAGAAAGTCCACGCGCGAACAGCCGTCCGCACCAATTACCTGCGCGCCACGCACGGCCAGTTCGCGCATCTGGTTTTCCTCCGCCTCGCTTAAATCTTCCGACGGGCATTGATAAACCGTATCGTCGCGGTTGTATTTAGCCTCATAGTCGTAAAACTCAGTAGCTGGAATAATATGAATGCTCGGCAGGCCTTTGCCGTTCAATACCGGGCAAGAATACTCGCCGCCGCCGATGAAGCGTTCGGCAATAATTTCGCCCTGCAAATGTTTCAATTCTTCGTAAACGCTTTTCAGACGGCCTTTTTCTTTGACTTTTACCACACCAACGCTACTGCCTTCCGCGGCGGGTTTCACAAACATCGGCAGGCCCAATTTTTCTTCAACAGCATCAAAGTCGCTGTCGTCATGCAATACAGCAAACTCAGGAACAGGCAAACCTACGGCCTGCCAAATCAGTTTGCAGCGGTATTTGTCCATACCCAGCGCGGAAGCGGCCACACCGCTGCCGGTATAAGGAATACCCATCAGTTCCAACGCGCCTTGAATCGCGCCATCTTCGCCAAAAGTGCCGTGCAGAATATTGAATGCCGTCTGAAAACCTTGTGTTTTCAATTCAGACAACGGAGTTTCTTTGGGGTCGAACGCATGGGCATCGACGCCTTTGCTTTTCAAGGCAGCCAAAATAGCGGCGCCGCTGTCCAGCGAAACTTCACGCTCGCTGGAGAAGCCACCCATCAATACGGCCACTTTGCCAAAATTCTGCATAATTTCTACTTTCTTAAATACTGATACAGGCCGTCTGAAATATTGTTCAGACGACCTATGTGTCCTCAAAGGCAAATATGCCTGTTTATTATGATTGTTTCGACAATTCCACCAATGCAGACGGAACGCGGTTGATGCTGCCGGCACCCATATTCAACACAACATCGCCGTCTTGCAAAACGTTCAGCAGCATTTGCGGCAGGTCGGCAACGTTTTCGCAGTAAATCGGCTCAAGTTTGCCCAATACGCGGATGGCGCGTGCCAGAGCGCGAGAATCGGCTGCGGCAATCGGCTCTTCACCTGCGGCATAAACTTCGGTCAACACCAGCGCATCGACGGTATTGAGGACTTTGGTGAAATCTTCGAACAAATCACGTGTGCGGGTATAGCGGTGTGGTTGGAAAGCCAAGACCAAACGTTTTTCAGGGTATGCACCGCGCGCAGCGGAAAGGGTTGCTGCCATTTCAACAGGATGATGGCCATAATCGTCCACCAGCAAAGCAGTTCCGCCGTTTGGCAACTTAATGTCGCCATATTTTTGGAAGCGGCGGCCGACACCCTCAAAGCCGAGCAAACCTTTTTGGATCGCTTCAACCGATGCGCCAACTTCCAGCGCAACGCCGATAGCCGCCAACGCATTGAGGACGTTATGGCGGCCTGGCATATTCAAAACAACCTCAAACGGCTCTTGCTCATGTCCTTTCATTTGAACATGAACGGTAAATTTCATTTGCGCGCCGATGTTTTCAATATCGGTTGCGTAGATATCGGCAGTATCGTCCAAGCCGTAAGTAGCATAAGGTTTGCTCACTTTAGGCAAAATCGCGCGGACGTGTTCGCTGTCGATACACAAGAATGCCTTACCATAAAACGGCATACGGTGGATGAAGTCGACAAACGCCTGATGCAGCTTCTCAACGCTGTGGCCGTAAGTGTCCATGTGGTCTTCGTCAATATTGGTCACGACGGACATAATCGGGGTCAGGTACAGGAAAGAGGCATCGGATTCGTCGGCTTCTGCGACGATGTATTCGCCTTTACCCAAACGGGCATTGGTACCTGCGGCATTGAGCTTGCCGCCGATAACAAAAGTAGGATCAAGTCCTGCCGCACCGAGAATAGAAGCGGTCAGGCTGGTTGTCGTGGTTTTGCCGTGCGTACCGGCAATGGCGATGCCGTCACGGAAGCGCATCAATTCTGCCAACATCAACGCGCGCGGAATTACGGGAATCTGCTGTTCCAACGCGGCAACAACTTCAGGATTGTCTTTTTTGACGGCAGTAGAGGTAACAACCACGTCGGCGCCATTGACGTGTTCGGCAGTATGACCTGGGTAAACTTGGATGCCGAGAGCGCTCAAATGCTCAGTAACGGCATTACGCGCCTGATCCGAACCGGAAACTTTAAAGCCCAAATTGTGTAAGACTTCGGCAATACCGCTCATGCCGACGCCGCCAATTCCGACAAAATGGATGTTGGTAACTCGATTTTTCATCATAACGTTGCGTTCCGGTTGGTTTTTAGTGCGTAAAGGCGTTATTTTAAAGGGCTATCCGCTTCTGCGCTATGCTTTTATTGTAAAGGAATTTTAACAAAAGAAATAAAGGCCGTCTGAAACGCCTTTAATCAACTTTTCAGACGGCCTTTAATCGAAGTCTGCCTACTTATTCGGTACAGGATATGGCAATTTCCGCCACATCGTCCGCACTGTGCGGCAACGCCAGCGTACGGGCATTTT
>CAUSHT010000033.1:0-11860 GCA_963531275.1 uncultured Neisseria sp. | reverse complement strand
CGCCCAAAGGCGCATTCGGCGCCGCGCTCATTTGGCTCATCCTGCCATGGGGCTTCGCCCTGCTCCATCCCGACCGCCAGTTCCTCTACGACTTCTTGGCCGGAACAAGGCTGGTGGATTTGAATCAGAAGAAAACAAACGAATAAAATCCAAAAGCGGCTCAATCCGTAAATAAAATAAAGGCCGTCTGAAACTCAAGATAAGTTTCAGACGGCCTTTAATCATAAAATCAAGCAATGATTATTCTTGCCAACGTTTGAACACCAGCGAAGTATTGACGCCGCCAAAAGCAAAGTTATTGCTGACCACATAATCGGTTTGAATTTCACGTCCGCCTGTTTGAATGTAATCTACCTTACCACAACGCGGATCGATGTTTTCCAAATTGACAGTCGGCGCAAACCAGCCGTTGTTCATCATTTCGATGGTGAACCAGGCTTCCAACGCGCCGCACGCGCCGAGTGTATGGCCGAGATAGCTTTTTTGCGAACTCATGGGGATGAATCCAAACACGGCCTCGGTCGCCAATGTTTCAGCAATATCGCCTTTTTCGGTCGCCGTACCGTGGCCGCTGACGTAACCGACTTTATCAGGCGTAATACCTGCATCTTTCAGCGCAAGCTCCATACATTTTTGCATGGTTTCTTTTTGCGGCTGGGTAACGTGGCTGCCGTCGCTGTTGGCACCGTAGCCGACAAGCTCGGCATAGATTTTCGTACCGCGCCGTTTGGCGTGTTCCAATTCTTCCAATACAAAAATCCCTGCGCCTTCGCCGATGACCAAGCCGTCGCGTCCGCTGTCGTAAGGACGCGGGGTCAGTTCGGGTTCACCGTTGCGGCGGCTGGCAGCGTAGAGCGAGTCGAAAACATACACTTCGGACGGACAAAACTCTTCGCCGCCGCCCGCCAGCATCATATCAATCATGCCGTATTTAATCGCTTCGTAGGCATAACCAATGCCTTGGCTGCCGGACGAACACGCGCTCGATGTAGGGATGATACGCCCTTTCAACCCGAAAAAGATGCCGATATTGGCGGCGGTCGTATGCGGCATCATGCGCACATAAGTATTGGCGTTGAAATTGCGCGATGTGCCTGTTATCAAAAGTTCACCCATATCGCCGATGTCTTTGGTGCTGCCGACAGACGAACCGCATGCCACGCCCATACGGCCGTCTGTAATGCTTTCGTCACCCAGCAAGCCTGCATCCGTCAAGGCTTGTTCCGCCGCATCGACACACAAATGCGATACGCGCCCCATACTTCTGAGCTGCTTGCGCGTCCAGTGTTCGGGTGGAGTGTAGCCTTCAATCGGCGCACCCAGTTGTGCTTCCAATTCAGGAAAGCGTCCGCTCCAGTCCATGTATTTGACCGCATTTTTTTCGGCTTTAAAGGCCGTCTGAATACTTTGCCAATCACGGCCGAAGGCGGTAATACCGCCAATACCTGTTACAACGACTCTTCTGGTATTCAACACAAACCTCCGTTCACAGCAATCACTTGGCGCGTAATATACGCCGCTTTTTCATCCATCAAAAAGCGCACCGCATGCGCCACTTCTTCCGGCAGCCCCATACGCGCGGCGGGGACGGCCTTTAAGATTTCTTCGACAGGCACGTTCTCATCGATAATATCGGTATCGATAAGACCCGGTGCCACGCAATTGACGGTAATTTTGCGTTTAGCCAACTCAACCGCCAAGGCTTTTGCCGCGCCAATTAAGCCCGCCTTGGACGCGCTGTAATTGACCTGACCGCGGTTGCCCGTCAAACCGGATACCGACGCCATGCACACAATACGTCCTGCTTTACGGCGGCGGATCATCGGCATGGTCAAAGGGTGCAACACATTATAAAAACCGTCCAAATTGGTACGCAGCACCAAATCCCAATCATCGTCTGTAAACGCAGGAAACGCATTGTCGCGCGTCAGGCCGGCATTCAACACTACGCCGTAATACGCGCCGTTTGCTTCGATGTCGGCAGTCAAAATATCGCGGCAGGCTTCGCGGTCGGACACGTCAAACTGCAACACGCGCGCATTTCTACCCAATGTACGGATTTCTTCTGCGACAGCTTCCGCTTCATCGCGGCGGCTGCGGCAGTGGACGACAATATCAAAGCCGTCCTGCGCCAAACCAAGCGCAACAGCTTTGCCGATACCGCGATTAGACCCTGTAATTAAAATAGTTTCACTCATACGTTTTCTCACTATATCGACAGGCCTTCTGAATCTTTGTCTTTTCAGACGGCCTTGTAAACGGTTTAAATGATTTGACCGTCTTTCGGACTGTACACATTCAAAGAGGCTTTTGCCAGCAAACCGTCCGGCGGCAACAGATGCTTCACATCTTCCGGCGCATCCGTCCATCGCAACTCGCAATCAAATACGCCCATACCGCCCAAATCCTGAATGGACACATGCGCCCTGACTTCCAGCTCAGTACCGACAGGCACGGAATCGGCAAACAAATCCAGCTTGCGCGTTCCCAATAAAAAACCCAAACGGACAGGCTCTCCGGCCTTTAAAGCCTCAATGCCTGCAAACGCGCCTATGCCCTGCGCCATCAATTCCATATAAGCCATAGACGGCAACACGCCGTCCTGCAGCAAAATATGCTTATCGCCAACCGGCGCACGGCAAACCGTGTAGTCATCGCCAAATTCTTTCACACAGTCGATAAGCACCATATGTCCGCTGTGCGGAAGCAGCGAAGCCACATCATAAATTGGGGCACTCGGTATTGAAGGCATAAAATGTCATCCGGGAATAAATTACGTTACAATATGCATTATAACAGAGCCTAGCTTTTACTAACCCATTTCATTACAATGTATGAAAATGTAAAACATTGAAAGACATCATGCCTCAAAACGTTTGCCGTTTCAGCTTCAATATCGCCGCATGGCAGGCCTCCTCCAGCAAAATCAGTACGCCGGAGCAATGGCAGGACTGGGCGCAGGGAAAACTCGATACCGCCTCCCTGCCGGAGTGCAAACCAGCGCTCTCCTTTTTGCCGCCTATGCAACGCCGCCGCTTGGGAAAAGCGGCGCGCTTGGTTTGTGATGCGGCATGGAATCTGGCCGACCAATATCCTGAAAGCGTACCGGTGTACGTTTCTCACGACGGCGAAAGCAACCGCAGCTTTGAATTGTGGCAAGAGCTTTTGAACACGCATACCGTCTCGCCGACCTCATTCGGCCTGTCCGTTCACAACGCAACGATTGGGCAATGGTCAATGTTGCGTAAAGACATGAGCGAGCATACCGCGTTGGCCGTTGCTGCCGATTCCTTTGAAACCTCGCTGACCGAGGCATTCGCGCTTTTGCAAGACGGTGCGCCATCCGTTTTAGTGATTGTTGCCGATGATCCGTTGTCTGAAGACTATCCCGTCTTGGCTACACGTGCGCCGTTTGCCTATGCATTGGCACTGGTCATTACCAAAGGCGAAGACTATACCTTAAGCTTGGAAACCACATCCGAAAGGCCGTCTGAAAACCCTAACAATACAACAGTCGAGCCCTACTGGAGCAGCTTGGAGTGGGTACGCTTCCTGCTTTCAGACGACCGACAACACACGCAACACTATGCCGGTAGAAACTGGCACTGGCAGAAAAACGCATGAAGACTTTAGACTATTTCCGTCGCTTTTTTGCCACACTCTTCGGCTTCATCCTCTTCGGTGTTGCAGGCGTATTGTTCAAAATCGCACTTTTGCCCTATACGCTCAAATCGACCAAAGGCGACATCAAACGCCAACTTGAAGCAAGACGCATGATAGGCAGAGTTTGGCGTTTCTTCGTCGGCTACCTGCAATGGTCGGGCGTATTGAGCGTCCGCTTCAACGGCTTGGAAAAACTCGGCAGGCCCGGCCAGCTCATTCTTGCCAACCATCCCTCGCTTTTGGATGTCGTCTTGCTGATCAGCCACTATTCCGAGCCAAACGTACTGGTTAAAAAAGACCTGTTGCACAACCCCAGCATGAAAAGCCAGATTATCGCCTCCGGCTACATCCCCAACGATGAAAGCATGGAAATGCTGGAAGAAATCGACGCCGTGTTCAAAAGCGGGCAAAGTTTGCTGATTTTTCCCGAAGGTACGCGCACAGGTTGGGACGGACAGGTTAAAATGCACCGCGGCGCCGTATCACTCGGTTTGCGCAGCGCATCAGTCATCACGCCCGTGTGCATCAAGATGACGCCGCCCAATTTTAAAAAGGGGCAACCGTGGTACAAAATCCCGCCACAAAAAATTCATTATGAAATTACCGTCGGCGACGACATCCTGCCGGAAGAATGGCTGGCAGAAAAACCCCTGCCCATCGCCGCACGCCGTTTAAACGAATACCTGCAAGACTATTTTACAAGGAAAACCACATGAGCAATTTAGAAAACCAAATCAAACAATTAATCATCGACAGCTTGGGCTTGGAAGACATTACCGTTGCCGACATCGGCAGCGAAGATCCGCTTT
Source organism: uncultured Neisseria sp. (assembly GCA_963531275.1). Classification (GTDB taxonomy): domain Bacteria; phylum Pseudomonadota; class Gammaproteobacteria; order Burkholderiales; family Neisseriaceae; genus Neisseria. The sequence goes on along the minus strand of CAUSHT010000033.1, from coordinate 7,388 downwards.
TCGGCGACGACGGCCTGGGTCTGGATTCGGTTGACGCATTGGAACTTGGTTTGGCCGTACAAAAAACCTTCGGCTTCCAGCTCGACGGTGAAAACGACAACCTGCGCGAAAACTTTGCCAACGTCAAAACTCTGGCCGAGTTCGTCAAGAGCCGCCAAGCATAAGGGAGAGAGAAGATGACCGAACAAGAAGTACGCACCCTGCTGACCGATGCACTGGTTAACCTGTTTGAAATCGAACCGGAACGCATCAAACCCGAAACCAACCTCTACGAAGATTTGGAAATCGACAGTATCGACGCCATCGACCTTATCGACCACATCAAACGCGAAACCGGCCGCAAACTGCAAGCCGAAGATTTCCGCAATGTGCGTACCGTAGAAGACGTGGTTCAAGCGGTTTTGAAAGTACAACAAGATTCCTGATTCCGCTTTGAATCAGCATATTTTCAGACGGCCTTGTCAATCCGCAAGGCCGTCTGAAAATCAATCACAACCATGAAAATATTAGGAAAATTCCTACTGACCCTCGCCAGCCTCGCCTATCCGCTCCTATGGTATTACGGCAGGGAAAACGGCGCATTTTTCTGGCTTGCCGCCGCCATGTGCATCCTGTGGCTGATACGCGCCGCCATGCCGCAAACCACAGCCCAACGCATTACGGCGATTATCCTTGCCGCCTTTTTCGCCGCCGTACTGGTTTTCAGACGGCCCGACTCGATGTATTGGTATCCCGTCGCCGTCAACGCGCTGATGCTTGCCGTTTTCGGCGGTAGCCTGTTTGCCAAACAAACCGTCATCGAACGCCTCGCCCGACTGCAACACCCCGACCTGCCGCCCGAAGGTGTGCTGCATACCCGCCATGTCACGCAAATCTGGTGCGCGTTCTTTATCTTCAACGGCGCAACCGCCGCCATTTTGGCAGGCTTGCAATATTACGATTGGTGGGCGGCTTATACCGGCGTCGTGTCGTATGTGTTAATGGGGCTTTTATTTGCTGGAGAGTGGGTGTATCGGAAAGCCGTATTGAAGGTGTAGGTCGTCTGAAAACGCATCAATCATTACTCATTTCATATCAAAGGAAAATACAGCTTCAACAACGAGGGCATTCTCGAATCACAGCACGCGGAAGGTTTGGTATAACTTGGTATTGGAGAGAGTTTTCAGATTAGATTATCAACCCCGCAGGCTGTGGTTACCCTTTTTACCACCATTCCTGTACTGACCGGAATGACGGTAGTTAGATTTTGACAGACAACTGCAACATACCTTTGCTTCTTTACTTTTGGAATGTTGTTTTTCCAACCCAACCTAAACTTACCTAAGATATTAATAAAAAGGAAACAATCAATGAAAATGATTTCTTACTGGAAAGGGATTGACGGTCAACCAGAACCCTTGGAGATTTATGAAGACAAAGAGGGGCTAGTCTTTATTATTGGTACATATAATCACAAAAACCAAAATAAAGCCGAAAAAGCATTGGGCATTCATTGGGGAGATTACCCTCAATCAAGAGGTATTTTGGCTCCTTGCGTCATACCTGCTGAAACACGTTCCGCAATCCTTGCAGGTTTACTGCATCAAGCTATTAATAAACAAGATATGGAAGCCATTAATCGCATTTCCGATGCAATTAATTTCTTTATTAATTAATAAATTATAATTATGCACCTAACCCGAATCCTATCCCCCGACCTACCCCAACACGACCTTATCGCCACGCATCCGAATTGGACGCGTGCTGATTTCAACCGTGCGGTTTTCCATCTGTCAGGCCGTCTGAAACAGGCAGGCGTGCAAACAGCCGCGTTGTGGTTTGACGATGCCGCGCTGTTTGCCTGTGCCGTGTTGGCAGTGTGGCATTCTGGCGGAAAGGTTTTATTGTTGCCCAATTTGGCGCAAGACAATTTGGAGTGGGGCAAAACGGCAGAAGTGTTTTTAACGGATTCAACAGATAAAAAGCTGTCTTCAAACGGCCTGAATATCTGGCACTTGCCTGATGTATTAACTCAAACAGAATCGGAAGCGCTGAGCACCTATCCTGAAAACCATCTGATTCCCGACCATGCCGAAGCATGGCTGAAAACATCAGGCTCCAGCGGTGAAGCGCAGATTATTGTGAAAACCGCCGCGCAAATGCAGGCAGAAGCCCTGACTTTGGCAAATACGCTGCCATTTGGGCAACACGGTGAAACCGTGGTCGGTAGCGTGATTCCGCAACACCTTTACGGCTTCACGTTCCGCTTCGCACTCGCGCTGACAATGGGTTGGACTATGGAACGACAGCAGGCGGTTTATCCGGAAAACCTGCTTTCCAGCACGGCCGCACATGATAAAGTGGTTTGGATTGCCAGCCCGGCCGTACTCAACCGCTTGGGAGAAAACCGCAACTGGCAAAGTATCGGCCATAAAATTGCAGGCATTGTCTCGGCCGGCGGCGCATTGCCCGCAGCCACGGCGGATTTGCTGCAACAGGCTGTCGTCCGTCCGTTTGAAGTCTATGGCAGTACCGAAACCGGCGTGATTGCCTCACGTTGCGAACGCCAAGAATGGCAGCCTTTCGAAGGCGTGGAAATCGGGCAAAACGAAGAAGGCGCACTGTGGGCTTCTTCGCCTTGGTCGCCCGAACGCCGTCAAACAGCCGATTTGATCGAGCCGCAAGATGATGGTTTTCTGTTACTCGGTCGGCAAGACCGTATTATTAAATTTGAGGACAAACGCGTGTCGCTGACCCAAATCGAACACGAACTTTTACAACACCCTTGGATTGCCGATGCCCACTGCGGCCGCCATCCGCAACATCAACGCATTGCCATATGGGCGGCATTGAACGCAGACGGTATCGCCGCCTTGCGCGAGAAAGGCCGTGCTGCGGTTGCTGATACACTCAAACGCCATCTGGCCGCCACGCAGGACACCATTGCCCTGCCGCGTTACTGGCGTTTTACCGACAGCCTGCCGCGCAACCCCCAAGCCAAAATCGCCGCGGCGGATTTTCAGACGGCCTTTACCGTTGCCCAAACTTCGCCCGTTTGGTCGAAAACATCATCTGGCGATGAAACCAATACCGAAACTTTTATCGGGCGCGTGCCTTTGGATTTGGTTTATTTCGGCGGCCATTTTGCCACCTTCCCGCTGGTTCCCGGCGTGGTCGAGCTGCAATGGGTGCGCAACCTGATCGCGCCCAAGCCGTGGGGCAAACAGCGCGTCATCCGCATCGAAAATCTGAAATATCAGCAGTTTATCCGTCCTCACGATGAAGTGTCGGTAGAGCTGAAATTTGATGAAAGTAAAAACAAACTGAGCTTTAAAATCAACAACGGAGAGCATCCGTGTGCATCAGGACGGATTGTGTTTGAGGCCGTCTGAATATACTTATTAACTTTTTTAGTGGAAAACCAACAATATGCAACTCTTCCCTGCCCTAGAACAACGCTATTCCCACGAACACCAGTCCGCAGGCGAGGCTCAACGTCTGGCTCAAGAAATCGCTTTTGCACCGATTGTGTTCCAAGTTTCCCGCCTGATGGTGAAATTTGGCATTCTAGACTTGCTGAACGACCATCCAGACGGCCTCACTCAAGCCGAAATCGCTGAAAAAGCGAAAATCAGCAACTACGCGGCACAAGTCCTGCTGGAAGCTTCGCTGTCTATCGGCACTGTCTTGACTCGCGACAACCGCTATTTCATCAGCAAAGCCGGTTGGTTTGTCCTCAAAGACAAAATGGCCCGCGTCAACATGGATTTCACACAGGAAATCTGCTACCAAGGCATGTTTGATTTAGAAAAAACCCTGCAAACCGGCAAGCCCGAAGGGCTGAAAGTATTCGGCGACTGGCCGACCATTTATGAAGGTTTGTCTTCATTGCCAAGCATCGCGCAGGAAAAATGGTTTGCATTCGACCATTATTATTCCGACAATTCCTTCGCCGAAGCACTGAACACCGTGTTCGCCAAACCAGTTAAAAAACTGCTCGATGTCGGCGGCAATACCGGCCGCTGGGCGGAGCAATGCGTCAACCACAATGCCGAAGTCGAAGTAACCATCATGGATCTGCCGCAACAAATCGGCTTGATGCGCGAAGCGACCAAAGGCAAAAACGGCGCGGACCGTATCCACGCCCATCCGGCCAACCTGCTTGATCCTGAAATTCCGTTCCCAACCGGTTTTGACGCGATCTGGATGAGCCAATTCCTAGACTGTTTCACCGAGGAACAAGCCACCAGCATTCTTCAACGCGCCGCTGCATCTATGAGCGAAAACACCAGCCTCTACATCATGGAGCCTTTCTGGGACAGACAACGCTACGAAACCGCTGCCTACTGCCTGACCATGACCAGCCTATATTTCACTGCCATGGCCAACGGCAACAGCAAAATCTTTCATTCTGAAGACCTGATCCGTTGCGTTGAAAAAGCCGGATTGAAAGTAGCGGAAATTTCAGACGGCATCGGCCGCGGCCACAGCATCTTGCGCTGCGTTAAGGCTGTCTGAACATCATCTTTTAAACCCTAAAAAGCAACCGACCCCAACAGCCATTTCGGCTATCGGGGTCGGTTTGTTTTTGGTATCCGTTTTAAAACATCAGCCGCGCAACATCCATACTGCGCACACTAAAGCAATCGCCACCGACAAAGCGGCAAACAGTTGTCCCATTCCGGCCAATTTAGGCTGCTTGGCATCGATGGTTTTAAAGCCGCTCACCATCGGCGTAATCAAATCCTGTTTTTTCACAAAGCGATACAGCAAAACAGCCGCGATATGTACACCTGCCAAAACAGCTAAGACATTAAAGAAATTGACATGGATTTTTCGCGCCAGCGTACCGGCGTGTTCGCTGACCAAATGATTCAAAAAACCGGAATTAGTAAACGTATTTTCATCAGCGGCAAATAAGCCTGTGGCCGTCTGAAAAACCAAGGCGGCCAATAAAGCAATGACCATCAGCGCGCCCAAAGGATTGTGTCCGACCAATTCGTCTTCAGACATTTGGCCTTGCGTGTAGCGGCGGATTTCGGAAAACGGGCGCACAAATCGGCTGAATTTTGTCGTATCGCTACCCCAAATTCCCCAACACAAACGGAAAACCACCAAAGCCAGCATCAACAAGCCACCGCGCAAGTGCCATACCAGCATATCGCCGCCTTGGGTTGCGCTGTACCACATAAAACCCATCAATAACACCAAGAGCCAATGGAACAGGCGCGTAGGTGCGTCCCAAACTTTTATTTTTTGCTTCATTACCTTTTACTTTCTGATTTAAAATTAAATTTCTTATCTTGGAAGGTTACGCCATGCAGCCCATCTACACGCTTCCCGAATCGCTTCAAGCTTTTCAGACTGCCTTAGCATTTCCCGACGTATTCCGCCCCCGCGCCCAAGAATCGCACAAAGGCACATACGGCACGCTTGCCATTATCGGCGGCGCAATGGGAATGAGCGGCGCGGTCGTTTTGGCAGCCACAGCCGCGATATATCTAGGGTGTGGCAAGGTTTGGGCAGGCTTCAACCAAGCCACGCTGCCCTTTGCCATTATTCCGGAACGCCCTGAAATTATGCTCGCCACTGCGACCCAACTGATGGAACGCAACGATATCAGCGCGCGCGTAATCGGCTGCGGCTTTGGCTTGGACGGATTATTAGAGCAGCTGCTGCACCAAATCCTGTCTACACACCATAACCAACCTTTATTGCTCGATGCCGATGCTTTAACACTGCTTGCCCGTTCTTCCGAATTGGCCGAACGCCTTAAATCGTACAAACATATTGTCCTGACACCTCATCCAGCCGAAGCCGCCCGCTTACTTGGTGTCGATACCCAATCAGTCCAAGCCGACAGGCAAACAGCCGTAACCGAAATCAGCCGTAAATATGGCGCGACCGTTGTATTGAAAGGCCATCATACATTGGTGGCCACGGCAGACGGCATAGTCTATACCAACACCAGCGGCAATGCCGGTTTGGCCACCGCAGGCAGCGGCGATGTCTTGAGCGGCATTATCGGCAGCCTGCTGGCACAAAGCATTCCAATATTCCAAGCCGCCTGCGCCGGCGTATGGCTGCATGGTGCGGCGGCCGATGTCATCAAACACAGCGTCCAAATCGAGACCGGTATGCTCGCCGGAGAAATCGCACCTGCAGCCCGATGGCTGCGCAATATTTTATCAAAAGAATAATGCCGTCTATATAGCAAATACAAATCACAAGGACGTCTGAAAATCAATTCTTATCTTCAGACGGCCTTATTTATTTTAATCCATTTTGCAAATTAAGGTTAAGGCGTGTATCCTTGGTTTCCCTTAAAAACAACTTCACAACATATCATCATGAATACCCTCAACAAAATCAGTAATTTTATTGGAAAGACCTTTTCCCTCTGGGCCGCGCTTTTTGCCGGCATCGCTTTTTTCGCACCCGACACCTTCAAATGGGTCGGCCCTTACATTCCTTGGCTACTGGGCGTCATCATGTTCGGCATGGGCTTGACCCTCAAACCCTCCGACTTTGACATTTTGTTCAAACATCCCAAAGCCGTCATTATCGGCGTGATTGCCCAATTCGCCATCATGCCTGCGACTGCCTATCTGCTGGCGAAACTGTTGAACCTGCCTGCCGAAATCGCGGTCGGTGTGATTTTGGTCGGCTGCTGCCCGGGCGGTACGGCCTCCAATGTGATAACCTATTTGGCACGCGGCAATGTGGCTTTGTCGGTTGCCGTTACATCGGTTTCCACCCTGATTTCCCCATTGCTGACCCCCGCCATCTTCCTGATGCTTGCCGGTGAAATGCTGGAAATCCAAGCGGGCAGTATGTTGATGTCCATCGTCAAAATGGTTTTGTTCCCCATCGTTTTGGGCTTGATTGTCCATAAAGTCTTGGGCAACAAAACTGAAAAACTGACCGACGCGCTGCCGCTGGTTTCCGTTGCCGCCATCGTGCTGATTATCGGCGCGGTCGTCGGTGCCAGCAAAGGCAAGATTATTGAAAGCGGCCTGCTGATTTTCGCGGTTGTCGTACTTCACAACGGCATCGGCTATCTGCTCGGCTTCTTTGCCGCCAAATGGACCGGCCTGCCTTATGATGCACAAAAAACGCTGGCTATCGAAGTCGGTATGCAAAACTCAGGCTTAGGCGCCGCGCTTGCCGCCGCACACTTTGCCGCCGCGCCGGTCGTTGCCGTTCCCAGCGCATTGTTCAGCGTGTGGCACAATATCTCCGGCTCGCTTCTGGCAACTTATTGGGCAGCCAAAGCCGATAAAAATAAAGAATCCTAAACGTCTTTAATCATAAGGCCGTCTGAACAGATTCCGTTCAGACGGCCTTTATTTTGAAATCAAGCAGGATTATTGTTTCACTGCTTCGATTTGGATATTGATGTTAACTTT
>CAUSHT010000032.1:0-12040 GCA_963531275.1 uncultured Neisseria sp. | reverse complement strand
CTTTTTAATAAGCGCGTAATAAAAGCCATCTTGATGTTTGTTCGGTAAAAGCACATGCGATTCGATCAACTCGGCATCGGCATGGCGGTTAAGGAATTTTTGCAACTGACCGTCGTTTTCTTCGACAAAGACCGAGCAGGTAGCCAGCAACATCCTGCCGTTTTTCGTCAGGGTCTGCCACAGTGCGTCTAATAATGCTTCCTGTTGGCGTGCGGTTTTGACGGCATCGGTCGGCCGGCGCAGCCATTTGACGTCGGGATTGCGGCGTGCCACACCCGAAGCGGTACACGGCACATCGGCCAAAACAGCGTCAAAGGCCTTGCCATCATACCACGCTGTCAAGTCCTGCGCATCGGCACAAGTCAAAGAGGCCGTTTGAAAGCCTAAACGGTCAAGATTGCTCTTCACCCTGTTCAGACGGCCTTCGTCTATATCCAAAGCAGTAACATGACAATCTGCCAGTTCCAAGATATGGCCCGTCTTACCGCCCGGCGCCGCGCAGGCATCGAGGATGCGTTCGCCGTCTTTCGGGTTTAACAAATAGGCAGCACGTTGCGCACCAAAATCCTGCACCGACACCAGGCCGTCTGAAAAACCGGGCAGACGGCTGACCGGCACGGCTTCTTCCAACATCACGGCGTATTCGTCCAAAGCCCTGGCCGGAATACCTTCCGCAGCCAGTTTTTCCAAATAGCTTTCGGCATTGCCGTGTCGGCGGTTGACGCGCAAAGTCATCGGCGGATGCGATTGCAGCGCGGTAGTAATGTTGTGCCAATGTTTCGGATAATGGTTTTTCAAGTAAGCCACCCACCACACCGGCAAATTGTGTTTCGCCACATCGTCTTTTTTGCAGGAAGCCGCGAGTTTGTCGCGTTCACGCAAAAAGCGGCGCAAAATCGCATTGGCAAACGAGCGGAACTGGCCGCGGCCGATTTTGGCAATGCTTTCCACCGCTTCATTGACCACGGCATGAGGCGCATTGCGCGTGTAATGCAGTTGGTACATCGCCGCCAAAAGCAGGCTTTCGAGCTGCGGATTGTCAATCGGCTTTTTCAGCATTTGACCAAGCATGTGCTTCAAACTGCCCAAATAACGTTGGCAACCGTAGGCAATATCCTGCAACGCGCCGTTTTCCTGCGCCGTCAGCTGCGGATGCGCCGCGCGGATTTCCGCCAAAACATCCTGAAGATTGCGCCCTTCGGCAACCGCGGCAACGCTGTCGGCGGCCAGTTTTTGGGCGAGGGACATACTCATATTTTTGCTTTCTGATTCATATTTGATTTCACGTGTTCGGAGGATTTCAGACGGCCTGTTCGGCTGCCAGCAATGCCCGATAATATTCGGCATCTGTTTTGGAAAAACAGCAAAAGATGATTTTTTCCACTGCCGGACATTGCGGCAAGGTTTGTTGCAAACTCTCCAAAGCGATACGCGCGGCGGCTTCGGCCGGGAAGCGGTACACACCGGTGCTGATGCACGGAAAGGCAATGCTGTGAAGATCGTGTTTCTGGGCAAGCAGCAAGGAATTGGCGTAGGATTGTGCCAATTTGGCCTCTTCATTTTGCTGTCCGCCAAACCATACCGGCCCGACCGTGTGGATGACAAAACGTGCAGGCAAACGATAGCCTTTGGTTATTTTGGCTTCGCCTGTGCGACAACCGCCCAAAGTGCGGCACTCGTCCAGCAGTTCTTTGCCTGCGGCGCGGTGTATTGCACCGTCTACGCCGCCACCGCCCAACAGCGATGAATTGGCGGCATTGACAATCGCATCGACTGCCAATCGGGTAATATCGCCTTCGACCACGTCAAAAACAGCCATTGTTTTCTTTCCTCTACGTTGATTTCCAGCCTGTTACAAAACCGTTCCAACTTCAATCGTCCGGCCTGCCGCAAATGCCTGTATGCTCATGCGTTTGCTGCCGGAAGGCTGCAATTCGGTAATGTTCAGCGCATTTTCACCACACGCCACCAGCAGGCCGTCTGAAGTACAGGACAATACTTCGCCTGCCTTACCCTGTTTAGCCACCACTTCGGCTCGCCAGATTTTCATCGGTTTGCCTTGATATTCGACCCACGCGGCAGGTACGGGGTTAAAGGCGCGGATTTTGCGTTCGATAATGTGCGCGGACTCGTTCCAATCGATACGCGCTTCTTCTTTACTTAATTTTTGGGCATAGGTAACACCTTCTTCAGGCTGTTTGACCGCGTTCAGACGGCCTTCAGCCTGCAAACGCTGCAAGTCGGCAACAATCGCCTCGGCACCCAAACCCATCAGCGCGTCATGCACTTCGTTGGCGGTATCCGTCGGTTGGATGGCGTAGCGGTGTTCGCTGACCACATCGCCGGTGTCCAAGCCGATGTCCATCTGCATGATGCACACGCCGGTTTCGGCATCGCCGGCTTCAATCGCACGTTGAATCGGTGCCGCACCGCGCCAACGGGGCAACAGCGAAGCGTGGATATTGAGGCAGCCGTGTTTGGGCGTATCCAACACATCCTGCGGCAAAATCAAGCCATACGCGGCCACCACCATCACATCCGCGCCTGTATCTTTGAGCATTTGCAGGGCTTCGGCGTTATTGCGCAACTTTTCCGGCTGCGCCACGGTCAAACCCAATTCCAAGGCAGCCTGTTTGACCGGCGATGCGGTCAACTGCATGCCGCGTCCTTTGGGGCGGTCGGGCTGGGTCAACACCAGCGGAATTTCAAAACCTGCGGCGGCGATGGCTTTCAAGGCGGCGGCGGCAAAATCGGGCGTACCGGCAAAGATGACTTTCATGTTGTGTCCTTGTGGAATGGTTTGAATGAGCGCGTTGGGCAAACTGTTTCAGCTGAAAAGGCCGTCTGAAAGATTGAAAACCGAAGTCTGCCTTCTGTTTTGTCTTTTCAGACGGCCTTTAAGCAATGCGTAGGTCAGATGGTGTGTTTCTGACGTTTTTTCAGTTTGGTTTTGATGCGGCCTTGTTTCAGCTGCGACAGGTGTTCGACAAACACGATGCCCATCAGGTGGTCCAATTCGTGCTGCACGCAGATTGCCAGCAGGCCGTCTGCTTCCAGCGTGAATTTCTCGCCTTTTTCGTTCAAGGCTTCAACTTTGACGCGCTCGGCACGGGTTACGGTATCGTAAATGCCCGGCACGGACAGACAGCCTTCTTCATAAGTCGTCTCGCCGTCTTTTTCGACAATGACGGGATTGATGAACACGCGCGGCTCGCTGCGGTCTTCGGTCAAATCCATCACGACGATGCGCTCGTGTACGTCGACCTGAGTGGCCGCCAAGCCGATACCGCGTGCTTCGTACATGGTTTCAAACATATCGGCAACCAATGTCTGGATGCGCTCGTCGATTTTTTCAACAGGTTTGGCGACCGTGTGCAAACGCTCGTCAGGGTATTGGAGGATGTTCAGTAAAGCCATAATATTCTCGTTTTATAAAGCTGATGTGTGATTTTCATACAGATTCGGTTTCCGCCGCCACAATCTCCTGTCATGACAGCAACATTCAATGCTAAAATAACGCCGAAAAATGTTAAGATAGCGCGACGGAGGCCGTTCGTTATCGTATTGATGAATGGGCGGCAGTTTCGCAAACTCCAGCCTTCTCTGTTTATCATCTGAAGACAAACCGAATCGATTTCAAGGGGAACGGTTATGCAACAACGTATTATAACCCTGCTTTGCATGGCAGGCATGGCTATTTCTGCCCACACTCAGGCAGCTTCTTTAAAAATCCGCCCCAATGCGCCGCAACGCTACGTCGTTAAAAACGGCGATACCTTGTGGGGTATTTCCGGCAAATATCTGTACAGCCCATGGCAATGGAACCGCCTTTGGGGCGCCAACCGCAACACCGTCCGCAATCCGCACCTGATCTATCCGGGTCAGGTGTTGGTTTTACGCTACGTCAACGGCCAGCCGCGACTGGGTTTTGAACATGCCCAAACCCGTTCAGACGGCATTCCCGTGATCAAACTGCATCCGCGCGTACGCGAAACTTCCGGCTACGGCATTCCGACCGTCAACGTCAACCTCTACCGCATGTTCATGAAACATCCGCAGATTATCGCTCCGGAAGAAACCGCCAATGCGCCGCGCCTGATTGCCGGCCCCGACAACCGCGTCCTCTACACCCAAGGCAACCGCGTGTACGCATACGGCCTGACCGAACCCGGCCGCTACCTGACCTACCGTGTCAATAAAAACATTACCGATCTGGAAACCGGCAAATTCCTCGGCCAAGAAGTCGTGTTCAGCGGCATCGCCAACACGCTGCCTTACACCGACTCCGCCTTGGAAAACCGTACCCGCGCTTCTGACGAAAAACTCAAAAGCAACGAGTATTACACCCAAGTCAACAAAGCCATGAAGCTGCGCACCCAGTCTGCGCAACCTTTGGTTATCGAAGAAGCCGTTTCCGAAATCCGCAAAGACGACTATCTGCTGAAACTGCCCGAAGGCCTCGACAGCTTCAATGTTATGCCTCACGCCCCTGCCCGTCCGATTCAGGCCAAAGTCGTTTCCATCTTCGACGGCGTGGGCGAAGCCGGCCAGTTCCAAACTATTACTTTGGATAAAGGCGAACTCGACGGCTTGGACAAAGGCACTGTGGTCAGCCTCTACAAACGCGGCCGCCAAGTCCGTGTCAATCTGTCCAACAACCTGATTCGCAAGCCAAAAGACAAAGATACGGTTGAATTGGTTTCCATTCCGGCTGAAGAAATCGGTTTGGCAATGGTGTACCGCACATCCGACCATCTGGCATCCGCCATTATTTTGGAAAGCCTGAACAGCGTTTCCATCGGCGATACCGCCTCCGAACCCGGCCGCGATTTGGACAATATGGCCGATGAAAAAACCATGGATAAACCGGCTGAAGACGAACAAGAAAGAGAAATCGAACTGGAAGTCCGCAGCTGATTGAGCTTTCTTAGCCGCCATCCGGCAAATAAGGCCGTCTGAAAACCTGTTTTTCAGACGGCCTTTTGATTGCTGCCCATTAGATAAAATTAGTAGTACAGTGTTTAAAGCGCAAACAACATCTTATTTCTCAAGCCGATAATCGGCTATTCCCTTTTCTATCGTTTTTCCGCTCTGCCATTCCAATCAGAAATATGTAAAGCCCAACACGCTATTTATTGCCTGTGGATTGTTCCATCTGTTCCTGCCAACAAAAAGGCCGTCTGAAGATTTCAGACGGCCTTTTTATCCACAACTCAAATCCGATTATTTGAATTTGTAAGTGTATTGCAAGCCCAAGATGTCCGCCTTATTTTTGAAGCGGGCAGAGGATGTACCGCGGCTGTCTACGTCGTTGCCGCTGGCTTTGCCGGTGCGGTAAACCGTGTCATTGATGTGGATATGACTGTACGCCGCATCGATAACATGGTTTTTACCCAGTTGATATTTAGCACCGACGGAAAACCAGATACGGTTGCCATCAGGCAGGCTGTTCATGCGGTCTTCGGCGCTTTTAACCGGTGATTTGTCGAAAGCGATACCGGCACGCAGTTGCAATGGTTCGGTAACTTGGTAAGAGCCGCCGAATGCGACTTTATAAGTGTTGCGCCAGTTAGGCGTGATGACGGTACGGTCAGATTGACCGTTGACAACTTTTTTGGTGTTTTCAAACACCAGCTCGGCTTTGTTGAAGCGGCTGTGGCGCGTCCAAGTCACATCGCCGAACAAATTGGTTTTGTCGGTGGCACGGTACATGCCGTGAACAGACAAAGACTCAGGCGTGACGATTTTGACGCTGGCTTTTTCGTTCGGCACATAACCGCGTGCAGCCATTGCACCCAAATCCCAAGCGCGTTTTGCATATGCACCGTCAGCTTCCCAATCGGCAGTGCCTTTCAGCGTATGCGATACTTTGGAACGATAGTTCACACCCACACGTGCGCGATCGTTGATGTCCCACATCCACGCCAGTTGGTAGCCGAAGCCCCAATCGTGGCCTTTTACATCGGCATGACCGTCAGCTTTGCCGGTCGCATCGACAGCAACGGGACGGCCTGCTTGACGGGAAGCCAAACCGCTGGCCAATTGGCTGATGGCGCCGGAAGCGTCCCAGTCGGAGTATTTGCGCAATTCGGCTTTGGAATATTGGGCAATCAAACCGGCACCGACGGCGTGTTGCTCATTCAGTTTCCACGCGACTACCGGCTCGATGGCGATGGTGGTCAAACCCAGTTTGTTGATGTTGTGGCGCAATACGGAATCTTTTTCGTATTCGGTTGCAGAACCAAAGGGAACGTACACGCCCAAACCCAAAGTCACATCGTCGCTGGCTTTGTACGCGCCATAGACGTGCGGAGCAACGGTGGTTTCGGTAATTTTGCCGCTGGTCGAGCCGCTGACATCGGCACCCGTGCGGAAGTGTTTCGCAGATTCCGCTTCATAGTGAATGCTTGGGAAAACGATATTGGCATTGACGGAAATTTGGCTGCTGTCGATTTTGCTCAAACCGGCCGGGTTGTAGAAAATGGTTGATGCATCGGCGGCTTCGGCGGCGGCGGCGTTGGCCGTGCCTTGTGCGTTAACGGATTGTGTGCCGAAGTGGTAACCGGAAGCTTGGACGGCGGTAGATAAAAGTGCTGTGCTTAAGATAAATGCTGTTTTTTTCAAATTGAAATGAATCATTTTGGTTTACCGTGAAAGTAGCGGACAAAGAAAAAGGCCGTCTGAAACGTCCTTTATTGATTTAGTATAGGCACTCAATTCTATACTACATCGTTATTCTTGCCTATTATTTTCGGTTTTTTACATAAAAAATACCCAAAATACAAAAAAAGCAGGCTACGTACAGCCTGCTTTTTCTACTTAGTAAAACATTGATTCGATTATTTGACTTGCAACACTTCCAATGTGTTGGTCGAACCGGATTCGCGCATTTTCGAGCCGCTTGTAATGATGTATTGGTCGCCGGAACACAGAATTTGGTGTTCGACCAACACAGCTTCCACTTCGTTCAGCGCAGTATCGTGGTCGGTACTGGTCGCCAAAATCATCGGACGCACGCCGCGATACATTGCCATGCGGCGTTGGGCGGAAATGCTCGGAGTCAGGGCGAAAATCGGCAAGGTGATGTTGTGGCGGCTGATTTCGAAGGCGGTTGAGCCGCTTTCGGTCAGGGCGACAATCGCTTTGGCGTGAACCGCACGCGCTACGCCGACTGCGCCGCCGGCAATCGCCAAGTTGGTGCTGACGGCTTCGGGATACTCGACTTGTTCGGCAACGCCGTTGAGCGAGTCCTGCTCTTTTTCGGCTGCCGCGCAGATAATCGCCATTTGGCTGACGGTTTCAAACGGGTATGCGCCGACGGCGGTTTCGGCGGAACACATCACCGCATCGGTGCCGTCCAATACCGCATTTGCCACGTCGCTGACTTCCGCGCGGGTCGGTACGGGGTTGGTGATCATGGATTCCATCATTTGGGTCGCGGTAATGCTGAAGCGGCGCAACTCACGGGCGCGGCGGATCATGCGTTTTTGCAGGGCAGGAACGGCGGCATGGCCGACTTCCACTGCCAAGTCGCCTCGGGCAACCATAATACCGTCGCTGGCAAGGATGATTTCGTCCAGATTTTCAATGGCTTCTACGCGCTCGATTTTGGAAACCAAACCGGGGCGTACGGCTGTACTGCCTTTCATTTCTTCTTCAACTTTGGCGCGTGCGATGTGCAAATCTTCGGCAGATTTCACAAAGCTGATGGCCAAGTAGTCACAACCGATGGCAATCGCCGTTTTCAGGTCGCGGAAGTCTTTTTCGGTCAACGCGCCGGCAGACAGGCCGCCACCGCGTTTGTTAATACCTTTATTACTTTTCAGCACATGGCTGTTTTCGACTCTTGTAATAATCTTACTTCCTTCAACCGCCTCAACGGTCAAAGTCAACAGGCCGTCATCCAGCCACAAAACATCGCCGGCAACGACGTCATTCGGCAAATCGCGGTAGTCCAAACCCACCGCTTCGCGTGTGCCTTCGCCTTCAAGCGCGGCATCCAAAACTAAGGTTTCATCTTTATTCAGCTCGATGCCGCCGCCGGCAATTTTACCGACACGGATTTTAGGCCCTTGCAAGTCGGCAAGAATCGCCACTTCCTGACCTGCACGTTTTGCGGCTTCGCGCACGATGCGGGCATTTTCTTCATGGAACTCCGGAGTACCGTGACTGAAATTGAAACGGACGACATTAAGACCGCCGACACGGATCATGTCTTCCAACAATTGCACATTGTTGCTGCCCGGACCCAATGTGGCGACAATTTTGGTATTATGACTGATACGGGTTAAATCACGTTGCAATTCGCTCATGTAAACGTCCTTTCCTGTTGATTCCACGTTTGATAATGAGGGAGATTGTACGCTTAATACAATAATGTTGGCGTAAAATTACATTATTTTCTGACTTAAACTAAATTTATTTTTGCATTAACCTACTTTTCTATCGGATACAATACACTCTCACGTCGTCATTTTTGATTTTCAGACGGCCTCCCTCATACTAATAGAATACTCAACTGATCCATGAAACGTTTTTTGACTCCGCTACCCATCGGCATCGTTTTGGCCGACCTGATCTACGGTTTCGTACTTAATGTCATGCAAGGCTTAAATTTGCAACAAACCGCCGCCAACCAGTCCGGTACAATTTCCGTTACGCCCGACATTGCCTTCAACAGCCTGCAAATCGTTGCCAACGGCGGCATGGTTTGCATCATCGGCTTCGGTTTGATTGTTTTGTTCCAACTCAACCGCGCCGTATTGCGCCAACAGATCCTGCCCATCGGCATTTTCCGAACCCTCGGCCTGTTGGCTGTTTTGGCATTCAGCATTTCGTCTTTGTGGGAATGGTTGCATGCCGCTTTGTCGCTGCTTTCCGGTCACAATGTTTTAAACTTCAGCAACCCGCGTTATCTGGTTACCGCGGCCTGTATGCCCATTATTGCCTTCTTGTGCATCTTGCGCCTGTACAATTGGTATCGCCTACATCGGACTGTTGCCACTGACGACACCTCCACGACCCTCTAATCAAGCTACAAAAAGGCCGTCTGAAACAGGAAAACCTATTTCAGACGGCCTTGTCATTTTATATCTCAACGTTGATGGCTGGTTTCTACACCGGCCTTAATCTCACCATACATTTGCGAGCTGCCTTGTCCGCTGCCTGATGCGCAGGCCGCCAAGCTCAGTGTCAAAACAGCCGCAGTCAAAATCTTCAACATAGATTTCTCTCTTTCTACAAAAATTATTTCGGATCGCAACGGAAATGGTAAGCGCAAATTTCAAATCCGTTTTTAAAGTAGAGACGATGGGCATCTGCACGGTCATGGTTCACATGAACATTCAAATGGATTTTGGTTGCACCGGTTTCCGCACCAATTTTGCGTACTTCTTCCAACAAGCGTGAAGCATAACCTTTTTGGCGGCATTGCGGCATAGTTACGAGATCATCAATATGGATATGGTAACCGCTGGCCAAGTTATGTGCGGCATGGAAGCCGCATACGGCCACGGCATTTTGTTTGCCTTCTTCAAAAATACCCAACAGACGGTAGCCGGTTTTGCGCTGATGCTCGTTGATTTGTTCGACGAAACGGTGAATATCGGTCAAAGAAGAACGCAAAATGCTCAATGCCGCAAAAGCGGTTGCGGTTTCTTCCGGCGGAATTTCACGCAATACGCCGACCACAGGCGCGGCAGCTTGAGGCTCGGTTTGAGCAGCTTCTGCACGTTCGGCAGCGTGTTTTTCTTCAATCGCCTGCGCCAACAAAACGCGCTCGACCGGCACTTCACCCTGCTGTTTGCTTTCTTGCTCTTTGAGCAAGGCTTTGCAGTCAATCACGCGCAAATCATTATCCGCCGCAAAGTCCATCAAGAAACGGAACATTTGCGGATTGTCTTCTTCCAACTTTTTATCGACCGCCACACAACGGACATTGTCCACCAAAATCGGGCGCACCCAATTCGAATAGGAAAGGCGGTTGTCTTTAGTGAAGGAAGACAAAATACCGCACAGGCGCTCCGCCCAGTCGCTTGGTCGGAAAATCTTGCCTTTGCTGGTCGTACCATGGATCACAACTTCATAAGGATTACACACTAACATAAGCAGCTTCCTGAGAGTAAATGGCTGAAGGAATATTTCGCCAGTGCCAACATCAGAAAAAGTTCCGATACATAGCAACAGATGATTGAAAAAAATATCAGTAAGGTTTTGAAATACGACAATGATGAGACGGCTTGCCGATCCTGACAATCCGTTTCGAATTCTTTGATTATTATACCCGATACGCCTCTTTTTCTTCAAAAATCATTTGAAAAATAACAACAGGCCGTCTGAAAACAAGTATTTCGGTTTCAGACGGCCTGCATATTTTAAATATCAATACAACAATTTCTTGCGAGGCTTTTGCTCGCCACTGGATTTAATTTCTGATAAATTGAAATTCAGTATGCTCAAATCCAAAATGCTTTCAGAAGTGCATTGATCGCCAAAGGCATTTTCATAAGTGGCCTTCAGTTTCAACACGCCGCCAAATGTCTGGTCCGGCAATTCGGCAGCCAGCGCCAACATGCTTGCAAACACGCCGCCATACAATTCGCCCGATGCCAGCATATCCACACCACCGGAAAACATTTCCAAGCGCATAACCGCATCGGAAACCAGCTTGCCCGGCAAGTGATCCGGCAAAGGTTCTACCTCAAAACGCACATTCTTCGCCAAACCCTTACCGCTATTGCGGACAACCAAAACCAATAAATCCGTTTGCCCGTCAGAACGCTGCAACGTCGCATGCAAAACAGGATGAATGCTCTCTTTTTGAATCAGCTGCTCACGGTGCAACATCTTGCTTTTTGCTTTGGATCGTGCAGAGACGACAGCCCAAATCAACCAAACCAATGCAACGGCAGAAATGGCTGTGACCAAGAGGGGAAGGTTGGTCAAATAGGCTTGCTGATTAAACCAAACTTGTGCTGCCAAAAATCCGGCAAAGAAAATCAAGACGTATAAAATTGGGGCAAACCGGCTTTGTATGGATGAGTGCATAAGTTTTCCTACATTTCGTATCGTGTTATAAAAAAATAATGCCTTTTGAGCAAATGATGTCATCAACTCAGAAGGCATTATTTTAACGTAATTTTAACGCAATTTGCTTAATATCTTGCTTTTTATGAAACTGATGTATCAAGCAGACAACTCAAACCGCACAGCCGTGTTTTCAGACGGCCTGAGATTTTTATCAGGCTTCGGCAACTGAATCACGCGAGAAGGTTTTTTCGCAATAATGGCATTTCAAACGCGTCTGACCATTATGTGAACGGACATAAAAACGGCTGATGACCGGCTCGCCATGACTGGCACAATTGGTATTCGGGCAGCGGAATACTTCTGAAATTTCGTCCGGCAATGACAAATGCTGTTTGTCGATCACTTTAAACTGATCGATTTTGTTTACAACTGCTTCAGGGGCAAATAAAGCCAAACGGTTGGCCGCGTTGGCATCCAACCATACGCCGCTGACTTTGATAATATCTTTACTTCCCTGCGTTTTGCTGGGCAAATTAAAGCCGACTGTAACCGCGCTGCCATAATGCAGCAGCTTAAACTGCCTTAAAATGGCCAAGCCTTTACCGGCAGGAATATGGTCAATTACCGTACCTTGTTCAATCGCTTCAACGCTGAGTTTTGAGTTTTCCATCTTTCGCTCCTTAAACTTCTTCGTTCAATACCAAAGACAAAATCGCCATCCGTGCATACACGCCATTGGTTGCCTGTTCAAAATAATAGGCATGAGGTGTTTTATCCACATCCGGATAAATTTCATCTACCCTCGGTAAAGGATGCAAGACGCGCAAATTAGGTTTGGCGTTTGCCAACATCGATGCATCAAGATTGAATTTACCCTGAATTTTGGCAAATTCCTGCTCATCAAAACGCTCACGCTGAACGCGGGTCATGTACAAAATATCCGCCCATTCGACCGCCTCTTCCAAACTAGACAAAACTTGGTAAGGGCAACCGGCCTCCTCCAGCTCTTCAG
>CAUSHT010000031.1:0-12092 GCA_963531275.1 uncultured Neisseria sp. | reverse complement strand
TGGATGCGGTCGATATCGTCAGAGATGCGATCGTCAGAAATGCGGTCTTCTACCACATCATTGTCGGGGGTATTGTCGAGATTCGGAGGGGTTTGTTCGATGCTCATAAATGCTCCGCCCGCCGGACGCGGGAAGGCATTTCGGCGGGATGATTATTGTTGTTGTGTATCTGATGGGAAGTTCAAAGGCGAACTGGGAAGGTCCATAATTCAAGCCTACTGAGAGGCGAAGAGTTGCAAACGGTGCATATTCTACTCTTTTTTAGGCCGTTTTACCATTTTTAACGGGAAAGGCCGTCTGAAACCGGGTGATAACGACACCCCTTTTTTTCAGACGGCCTGATGATTTGATTTTATTTGTTTCGCCTGCCGAACGCTTCCCTGACCACGTCCAACCAAGCCCTTAAGGCCGGCGTCGGGCGTTGGTGTTTTTTCCATGCCATGGTGAGCTGCCAGCGGATTTCGGGTTCGACCAAAGGAATGGCGGCAAAGACATCGGGATTGATTTTTCGGGCATAGTATTCGGGCAGCAGGGCAATGCCCATATTGTGCGCCACCATGTCGGCAACCAAATTCCATTGCCCGGTACGGCAGACAACGTTGGGGGTAAAACCTTGATTGCGGCAGGCCGTCTGAATGGTTTCGTTGAGGGAAAAGCCTGCGCCGAACAAAATGAAGGGCTCGTGTTGCAGGCTTTTGAGCGTCAGCGCATCGTGTCTCGCCCGATTTTTCGGCATCAAGACCACCAGCGGATAGTCGCACAACGTGATGCTGTCGAAGTCTTCGTGAACCGGCGCGAGCAGCTGTCCGGCATCGAGTTCGTTGTTGCGCAATGATTGCTCGATGGCGAGCGAGCCTTGTTCTAAAAACGACAATTCGATGTCCGGCCATTTTTGGTGGAAATCAAACAGCGCATGACTGAGCAAATCGCTGCCAAACAAAGCCAAGCCCAAACGCAGCGTCCCGCTTTTGACATGGCGGTAATTGTCAATACGGGCCAGCAGCAAATCGCGTTCGTGTAAAAGGTTTAACGCGTGGCGATAGACCTCTTCGCCGATTGCGGTCGGCTGCACCTGCCGCTTTTTGCGTCCGTTTTCTTTGCACAAAAGCGGCACGCCCAATTCTTCTTCCAAAGCCTGAATGATTTTGCTGACCGTCGGCTGCGTCAAATTCAACGCGGAAGCCGTGGCCGAAAAACTTTGCAGGCGGATGAGTTCGGCAAAACAATACAGGCTTTTGAAGTCCATTATTCCTCTAAGGCATGATTATTCGTTTAATAATTCATATTATGCAGAAACCAGGTTTCTATAATCAAGCCTTTCATTCAACACACACCCATATCATGGATTCCCTCACCAGATTTTTTCAGACGGCCTTGCAGCTTGCCATCATCGGCGCAGTATGGGGCGTCTCCGACCTTATCGTCCGCTTCACGCATCTGCCTATTTCTTCAGGCGTATTGGGCTTGTTCCTCATGCTTGCCCTTTTGGGGCTCGGCATCATCCGCCCGGGCATGGTTGACCGCGGCGCAAAATGGGCATTGGGCGAACTCGTCTTTTTCTTCATCCCCATCATGGTTTCCGTCTTGCAATATCAAGACCTGCTGATGTCCGAAGGCTGGCAGCTGATTTTGACCATCGCCGTCGGCACCGCGCTCGTGATGATCAGCACCGCCCTGACCCTCGATTTCTGCTACCGCTGGAAACGCCGCCTCTACAAAAAATTCCACTCCTAAAAATAGAGAATAAAAATGGACTACACCGCCCTCGCCTGCTTCATCTGGACTTGCTTTGCCTATGTCGTTGCCAAAAAAATCCACCGCAAAAAACCCTTAATGATTTTCTCCCCCGTCGTTACCGTCTCCGTCAGCACCATCCTCCTGCTGCTGGCATTCGGCGTCAATTACGACACCTATCACAAATATACCCAAGGCATCGTCTTCCTGCTCACTCCGGTTACCGTTGCCTTTGCCGTCCCCATTTATGAAAACCGCGAAGTCATCCGCCGCCAGCTGCCCATCCTCTCCATCGCCATTATGGTGGGCATGTTTGTCGGCGTAGTCAGCGCATTCCTCATGAGCCATATGTTCCACTTCAACAACGAAGTGACCAACAGCCTGATGGCGCGTTCCATCTCCACGCCGTTTGCCGTCGTCCTTGCCAGCGAAATCCACGGCTCCGCCTCGCTCGTTTCCCTGTTCACCATCATCACCGGCTTTGTCGGCATGATATTCGGCGACCTGTTTTTGGCCTTTACCCGCATCCGTTTCCATACCGCCAACGGCGTGGCATTCGGCAATGCCGCCCACGGCTTCGGCACATCGCGCGCCGGACAACGCCACGAAACCGAAGGCGTGATGGCCAGCCTGACCATGATTTTGGCCGGACTTTTTATGGTATTGTTTGGCCCGACCATGGTGCATTTGGTAATCTGGATGATGAGTTAGGCCCCGTCCTGATGACCATACACAAAAAGGCCGTCTGAAACATATATTGGTTTCAGACGGCCTTTTATATTATGGAACGATTACAGTTTGAAAATAGAAGCCTCTGCTAAATCATGGATGGTATCCAACGCAGATGAACCCGTACCATTGCTTGAATAGGTCGCATTGTCTGAGGAAAGACCGGCAGAAGAATCAAGAGGATCAGCCTCACCAAACGCACGGCTCAAAAGTTCATCACCATCGAAAGCTTTGGATTCCAATATCGGCTTCGCGGCCGGCTGCGCAGGCTCGAAACCTTCCCACTCACGCGGATCAAGGCGGATGATATGGTCATCATCATAGCCGTCATTAGGCCCTTTGCCTTCTCCTGAAAAAGTGCCATCCCATTCGCGCGGATCGAGGCGGATGGTATGGTCATCATCATAGCTGTCATTAGGACCTTTGCCTTCTCCTGAAAAAGTACCGTCCCATTCGCGCGGATCGAGGCGGATGGTATGGTCATCATCATAGCCGTCATTAGGTCCTTTGCCTTCTCCTGAAAAAGTACCGTCCCACTCGCGCGGATCGAGGCGGATGGTATGGTCATCATCATAGCCGTCATTAGGACCTTTGCCTTCTCCTGAAAAAGTACCGTCCCACTCGCGCGGATCGAGGCGGATAACAAAATCTTCAGAATCACTTTCTTTACTTGGTTGATGTACTTTAGCCATGAAATTCTCCTTAACAAATAAACGGATACTGTACATAATGCCTCATAAAAGGCATTGCGGACTCTATTCTAGAACAAAGAAAACAGTGGGCAACGATTGATGGGAACAACGGTTTATTAACACGATAATTGGATTAAAATCTTTTTAAAACAAATAGATATAATTTATACATCATATCCGGTCATCCATAATTAAAAATCTCGCCCATGCCGTCTACCAAGATGATTTCCCCTCTTCCGTCCCCTTGCTATGTAACAAAAAGGCCGTCTGAAAAATGACTTTCAGACGGCCCTTTCATTTGCCCAAGCCTTATTCTTTAGGCAGGCGCAGGACGGAGACGATGAATCC
The DNA here is from genome assembly GCA_963531275.1 of uncultured Neisseria sp. Taxonomy (GTDB): domain Bacteria; phylum Pseudomonadota; class Gammaproteobacteria; order Burkholderiales; family Neisseriaceae; genus Neisseria. The sequence goes on along the minus strand of CAUSHT010000031.1, from coordinate 8,589 downwards.
GCCCCAAATGACGATCAATGCGACAAGCATCATAATAATGGCTGAAGTACTCATTATTCGTCTCCTTCACGTTCGTGTTCATGTTCGTCTTTGACGTTGAAGCCCTGACCGTGTTTCCACGGCAAGAATGACAGCAAGACCGACAATACAAGGATGGCGCCCACCATGCCCCAGCCGAAGATATTGAGGAAGCTGTCAGGATAGCCGCTGTAATTCTCTTTTAAGAGGCCGGCAGTATCCTGATAAAGCATATAGCCGAGCATGGCGACGGTAACCACCACGCTGGCGGTCCACACTTTGCCGACACGGATGGAAGACAGCGCGTTCAAGTGATTACGCAGTTCCGGCAGCTTGTTCAACAAGACAATCGCCAAAACGTAAACAAAACCGGAAGCCACAATGCCGTAAGTATTGATGAATTTGTCCAACACGTCCAACACAGGCAGGCCGGTGGTCGTACCGAACAGCAAGGTGGAAATAATCGCCATGGGAACGCCTGCAATCAGCGTTGCGCTGACACGGCCGATGTTCATTTTGTCTTGAATCGCGGCCACAATCACTTCAACGATGGAAATCATGGAAGTGACACCGGCAAACACCAGCGAGCCGAAGAACAACACGCCGATCAACGCGCCCATAGGGGCTTGGTTGATGATGGTCGGGAACGCGATAAACGCCAAGCCGATACCGTTGGATGCTACTTCGCTGACTTCCTTGCCTGCGGCTTGAGCCATAAAGCCCAATGCGGCAAATACGCCGATACCGGCGAGCAACTCAAAGCTGCTGTTGGCAAAACCGACAACCAAGCCTGTGCCGCCCAAGTCGGTTTTTTTCTTCAGATAAGAAGAATAAGTAATCATGATGCCGAAACAGATGGAGAGCGAGAAGAAGATCTGGCCATATGCGGCTACCCAGACTTTCGGATCCGCCAAGCGGCTCCAATCAGGCGTAAACAAAGCGTCCAAACCTTTTGCCGCACCCGGCAGGGTCAGGGCGATGCCCACCATGATGACAAACATCACCACCAACAACGGCATGAAGAATGTGGACGCACCGGCCACGCCTTTTTGCACGCCCAAAGCCATAATCGCCAGCGTAAACACCCAGACGGCAATCAGCGGGCCGGCAACTTTACCGACAAAATCCAAACCCAAGTCTTTGGCATCGGCCATTTGCAGGAAGTCTTTGAAGAAGAAGGCCTGCGGATCCGCACCCCATGCCGAAGTCAAAGAATAATAGGCATAGCTTGCCGCCCAGCCGACAATCACGGCGTAGTAGATACAGATGATGACGTTGGTCAGGAAGTTCCACCAACCCATCGGCTCAAACAAACGGCCGAGGCGGCGGAAAGCCAAAGGTGGCGAGCCGCGGTAACGGTGGCCGATGGCGTAGTCGAGCAGCAACAGCGGAATACCTGCCGTCAACAGCGCAACCAAATAAGGGAGGACGAAAGCACCGCCGCCGTTGTCGAAGGCAATGTAAGGGAAACGCCAAATGTTGCCTAAGCCCACGGCCGAGCCGATGGCGGCAAACATAAAGGCACGGCGACTGCTAAACGTCGCGCGTTCGCTGGATTGAGAATTTGACACAATGAACCTCTTAAAAATCGAGTGTCGTCAAGGCCTCACGGCCTTGCGCGTATATATTTAGAAATCAGGTCGGACAAACCGGCCGGTTAAAATAGATATTCGGACAAGGATAATATCCGGTATTTAAAGAATGCACCGCTTATGGCCATGCAAACATAATCTGACCTTATCGTAAAAAAATTTAACACTGTTGGCAAGTCAGTATTGCATTAAAATCGCAAGGAAAATCTTCATGCACTACGACTAAAATCTTCATACACTTCTTTATATACAAGCCAAACGCAACACCCAAGCCCCGTTTTTCCCTCCCCTTCCCACTGACAACCGCCCTCGCCGCAAACCGCCTTTCCCTTAGCCCGTGAGGAAAAGCGACAATCCAACGCATTCAAATCCCCGTCATCAAAATGTTTCAGACGGCCTCTGTTTTCCTTCCGTCCAATCCGGGCCGTCTGAAAATTTCACTGTTGCATGTTGTAATCAAGAAACCATCCCAAAATTCCGTTTAATATAAACAAAAACAATCCGCCTTTTTCTACGCCCTTCATCACCATCATTTAAAATAAGCATAAAATATCAAAAATAAAATGAATAAAAAATAAAATGACAAAAAATCAAAAATAAGATTAATTTTAAACCTGTATTTTTACTCTAATCATCTACAATTAAAAATAATCAAACCAAAAAATTTCAATAAAACATTAATTACACAGCACTACATTTTTGCTATAATTGCCGCCATTCAATCCACAACCCAAACCCAAAAGAAGAGGAAAAGCCATGGGTATCAAAGTTGCCATCAACGGTTACGGCCGCATCGGCCGCCAAGTAGTGCGCGCTATTTTTGACTACAAACTGCAAGACCAACTCGATATCGTTGCCATCAACGCCAGCGGCAGCATCGAGACCAATGCTCACCTGACCAAATTCGACACTGTTCACGGCCGCTTTGACGCCGATGTTTCCCATGATGAAAAACACCTCATCATCAACGGTAAAAAAATCCCTTACTTCTCCACCCGCAACCCAGCCGAATTGCCATGGGGCGAATTGGGCGTTGACCTGGTAATGGAATGTACCGGTGCGTTCACCAGCAAAGAGAAAGCCAAAATCCACTTGGAAAGCGGCGCGAAAAAAGTACTGATTTCCGCTCCCGGCGGCGATGACGTTGACGCAACCATCGTTTACGGCGTAAACGACGACGTGATTACCAACGACATGACCGTTATCTCCAACGCATCTTGTACCACCAACTGCCTGGCGCCTGTGGCCAAAGTGTTGAACGAAAACATCGGTATCGTAAACGGCGTGATGACCACCATCCACGCGCTGACCAACGACCAAACCGTAACCGACGTACGCCATAAAGACCTGCGCCGTGCGCGTAGTGGCGTGGAAAACATGATTCCAACCAAAACCGGCGCTGCAAAAGCCGTCGGTTTGGTATTGCCAGACCTGAAAGGCAAACTCGACGGTCTCGCCATCCGCGTACCGACCGTCAACGTTTCCCTGGTTGACCTGAGCTTCCAAGCAGGCCGCGACACTTCTGCCGAAGAAATCAACGCGCTGATGAAAGCCGCTTCCGAAGAAGGCCGTCTGAAAGGCGTATTGGCCTACAATACCCTGCCGCTGGTTTCCATGGACTTCAACCACACTACCCAAGCCAGCACATTTGACTCTACGCTGACCAAAGTAACCGCAGGCAAAATGGTTAAAGTGTTCGCATGGTACGACAACGAGTGGGGCTTCAGCTGCCAAATGCTGAACACCGCGCGCCGTATGTTCGGTTTGGAAGTACGTCCGTTCTAATCGGCTTCCAACACAAAGGCCGTCTGAAACATCTTTTCAGACGGCCTTTTGTATTTCCTTTAAAATATCGCATTCCCATTTATTTTCAGACGGCCTCTTCATGTTTCCCAACGAATCCGCCCCCAACCTCCTGCAAGGCTTAAACCCCGAACAACTCTCCGCCGTAACCTGGCCGCCGCAATCCGCCCTCGTTTTGGCAGGCGCAGGCAGCGGCAAAACGCGCGTACTGACCACGCGCATCGCATGGCTTTTGCAAACCGGTCAGGCAAGCGTACACAGCATTATGGCGGTAACGTTTACCAACAAAGCCGCCAAAGAAATGCAAACCCGTTTGGGCGCAATGATTCCAGTCAACGTCCGCGCCATGTGGCTCGGCACGTTCCACGGCCTCTGCCACCGCTTTTTGCGCCTGCACCACCGCGACGCAGGCCTGCCCTCTTCCTTCCAAATCCTCGACAGCGGTGACCAGCTTTCCCTCATCAAACGTCTGCTCAAAAGCCTCAACATCGCCGAAGAAATCATCGTACCGCGTTCGCTGCAAGGCTTTATCAACGCGCAAAAAGAATCCGGCTTGCGCGCTTCCGTATTGAGCGCGCCCGATCCGCACACACGCCGCATGATTGAGTGCTACGCCGAATACGACAAAATCTGCCAACGCGAAGGCGTAGTCGATTTCGCCGAACTCATGCTCCGCAGCTACGAAATGCTGCAAAGCAACGAAATCCTGCGCCAACACTACCAAAACCGCTTCAACCACATTCTGGTCGACGAGTTCCAAGACACCAACAAGCTGCAATACGCCTGGCTGAAACTGATTGCCGGCAACAACGCTGCCGTCTTTGCTGTCGGCGACGACGACCAAAGTATCTACCGTTTCCGCGGCGCAAACGTCGGCAACATGACCGCGCTGATGGAAGAATTCCACATCGACGCGCCCGTCAAACTCGAACAAAACTACCGCTCCGTCGGCAACATCCTCGCCGCCGCCAACGCCGTCATCGAAAACAACGACGAACGCCTCGGCAAAAACCTGCGCACCGACGCCGAAGCAGGCGACAAAATCCGCTACTACTCCGCCTTTACCGACCTCGAAGAAGCCCAATTCATCGTGGACGAAACCAAAGCCCTCGAACGCGAAGGCTGGGATTTGGACGAAATCGCCGTCCTCTACCGCAGCAACGCCCAATCCCGCGTCATCGAACAAAGCCTGTTCCGCAGCGGCATCCCCTACAAAATCTACGGCGGCCTGCGCTTTTACGAACGCCAAGAAATCAAACACGCCCTTGCCTATCTACGCCTCGCCGTCAATCCCGACGACGACAACGCCCTCTTACGCGTGATTAACTTCCCACCGCGCGGCATCGGCGCACGCACCATCGAAAACCTTCAGACGGCCTCAGACGAACAAGGCATCACCCTCTGGCAGGCAGCCTGCAACGCCGGCGCAAAAGCCACCAAAATCGCCGCCTTCGTCCGCCTGATTGAAGCCCTGCGCAACCAAGTCGGACAAATGCCCCTGTCCGAAATCATCGTCGGCATCCTCAAAGACAGCGGCCTGACCGAACACTACCGAACCCAAAAAGGCGACAACCAAGACCGCCTCGACAACCTCGACGAACTCGTCAACGCCGCCATCGAGTTCAAACCCGAAGACAGCAACTTTGAAACCCTGCCTGAGAACATTTCAGACGACCCCGCCTTCCCCATCCTCGCTTTCTTGAGCAACGCCGCCCTCGAATCCGGTGAAAACCAAGCAGGCGCAGGCGAAAAAGCCGTCCAACTGATGACCGTCCACGCCTCCAAAGGCTTGGAATTTAACGCCGTCTTCCTCACCGGCATGGAAGAAGGCCGCTTCCCCAGCGAAATGAGCCTTGCCGAACGCGGCGGCCTCGAAGAAGAACGCCGCCTCATGTACGTCGCCATCACCCGCGCCCGCAAACGCCTCTACATCACCATGGCGCAACAACGCATGCTGCACGGACAAACCCAATTCGGCATCGTCTCCCGCTTCGTCGAAGAAATCCCACCCGAAGTATTGCACTACCTGTCCGTCAAAAAACCCGCCTACGACAGCTACAGCAACACGCGCCAAACCACCGTACAACGGGACAAAATCATCGACGACTACAAACAGCCGCAAACCTACGCAGGCTTCCGCATCGGACAAAACGTCCGCCACGCCAAATTCGGCACCGGCGTCATCATCGATGCCGTGGACAAAGGCGAATCCGCCCGACTGACCATCAACTTCGGCAAACAGGGCGTGAAAGAGCTGGATACCAAGTTTGCGAAATTGGAAGAGATGTAGAAGGGAAATGGCAGAGGTCGTCTGAAACCCGTAGCGTGGGCTTTGCCCATGAATCAAACTCAAAATTTCAGACGACCTCTTTATAGCCGTCATTATCGTGGGCGAAGTCCACGCTACAATGTACACCGATGAGGCAAAGGTCGTCTGAAAATGAGGGCAACGAGCTTTGCTGAAACCTCTGCTGTCATTCCCGCGCAGGCGGGAATCCAGAAGTTTGAAGTTGCAGCAGTCTTGAAATATTTTCCAAATGCTGAGGTCTGGATTCCCACCTGCGCGGGAATGATGGCGGTAGGTTAGCTTCCATGCTTAAGAGGGGCGACTGTATCTACGGTTTAGGTTAATGGATTACTTTTTTAAGTCAATCCAATGATTATGATTAATTTAGAGAAAAATAATGGAACGAACATACAAGAAGATAGACATGGAAACCGCAGTATCCATGTTGGAAGAGCATCAGTTGTGGCTCTTAAGTGGTGGCAGAGAAGGTAAACAAGCTGTTTTTACGGGATATGATTTAAGCGGTCTAGATTTAGATTATGCAGAGGCAAGATATGTAGTTCCTCCTTTTTGGGAGAAAAATCTTTCGAAAATAAATTTGAGTTACTCAAATTTGAGTGGATTGAGCTTTAGGGAAGTAAATCTGAGTCAAGCTGATTTTCGCGGTGCAAATTTAAAAAATACCTATTTTTATTGGGCAAATTTATTTGAAGCAGATTTCAGCGGGGCGGATATTAGTGAGGCAAATATTGAGGAAAGCTCTCTGGTTCAAGCAAATTTGACGAAAGCAAATCTTTTTAAAACAGACATAGCCTATTCATATCTCAAAGATGCAAACCTTCAAGATACGAACTGTCAAGAAACGAATTTCCGGAGTACACAATTGCAAGGGGCAAACTTGCACGGGGCTAATTTTTATGGTGCAAACTTTTTGGGCACAACCATAGAAGAAAATCAATTAACTCATATCAGATTTGCAAAAAATATTGAGTTTTTCCTTGCTGGGGCAAACATTGTTTCTTTGCAAGCCCAAGAATCTTCAGTTGATGAAGAAATTAGGCAATTGAAAGAAAAATTAAAACAAGTCGAATCCAAATCAAAATCCGATAGTCAAAACAATCAGATAGTAAACGACCAATTGAGGAGTCAGCTTGAACAGAAAGAAGAAGAGAAAAACCGAATTTCAGAAAGATTAAAAAAGCTGGAAAAAGAATTGGATGTATTGAAAGAAGAGCGAAACCAGCGGATTCAGCAAGCCAAGAGTTCACTAGCCAATGCCTTAATAAACACCGACAACCAAATCAAAAATAACGAAAATACAGCCTGTTTGTTCAAATGGTCGGGCATTATTCTGTTTGGTATTGCCATAATTCTACTCATAGTCTTCAGTCGATTCGTTTTATGCCATTCCGAACTTTTTGTTGAGAAAAAACTGAATATCCTGTTTTACACATTCCCTATCATTACCTTCATGCTGATCGGCACAACCTGTCTGCGACATCAGAAAAATCTGTTGGCAGAAATCCGCCATTTTTCCAATATGAAACACCAAATTGAGCTGTATAGCGGTTTGCTTGAAGCCTCTCAGCATGCTGCCGCCAGCTTCAATAATCCGGAAAAAGCGGATGAATATGTGCAGGAAACCTTTACCCAAATCCGCAATCGCTTGTTGAGCAATCCATACTTACCTGACAATTCATCAGCAGACAAACAGTCGGACAATGATTTCGGGTCGGATAAGGTGCTTGATTTGTTAAATAAAATTGCCGATTTGTCCGGCAAGAAATCTATGGGGAATTAGCCAAGAGATAGTTGTTACCCCAAAGGTCGTCTGAAAATGTTTTAGCGAAACTGGCTATCAGTTTTCAAACGGCTTTCCCGGGCAAAGCCCACGCTACGAGGCGGCAGTGCGTCGATACTGTCTTGCCGCTCGGGTTCGATGGCTTAACCTGCCGCCGTCATTCCCGCGCAGGCGGGAATCCAGACCTTGGCATTTCGGGAACATTTCAAGGCTGCTGTAATTTCAAACTTCTGGATTCCCGCCTGCGCGGGAATGACGAACGGTAAAAGTCGGGCATGAATACCCACCCACCTGTTTATAGCTGAAATCAATAAGGAAGAACATTATGTCCCAAGTTTTTAAAGATTTTGATTTGTCCTCCGTATGGGAATCTGATAGCTGGGCAGATGAGAACTACAAAGAAGCCCCGTTTACCCCTGAAATTTTGGCTGCCGTAGAAACTGAGCTAGGCTATAAATTGCCGCAAAGTTTCATTGAATTGATGACAGTACAAAACGGCGGGATATTTGTCAAAAACTGCTTTCCAACCATGCAGAGAAATTCGTGGGCGAAAGATCATGTGCAAATTTGCGAGGTATCGGGAATCGGTTTTGAAAAAGAAGGGAGTCTGTGCGGCGCGATGGGGCAAAAACTTTGGCTAGAAGAATGGGGGTATCCGCCTATCGGCGTATATTTGGCCACCGACCCGTCGGGAGGGCATGTTCTGTTTGCCTTGGACTACCGAGAGTGTGGAAAAGATGGGGAGCCGAAAGTGGTGCTTGTCGAACAAGAATGGGATTTTGAAATAGTCGAACTTGCCCCCGATTTTGAAACCTTTATCCGTAGCTTGCGGCATGAAAATGAGTTTTCAGATAACTAATAAAGAGTAGGCCGTCTGAAAACTAAATGGTTTTTCAGACGGCCTAAAGTCTTTATTGTCTCATGTCCAAAATCATGTATCAGATAAAACTTACAGTTCCATGGTTTAGATTTTCAACCGATATTTTGGGAACAATCAGTCAAATAAAGATCGTTAACTGCTTAATACATCGCCCTTCTTCGTCAAAACATATTGATAAACTTCTTCTACCGTAGCCTCGTCATAGCTT
>CAUSHT010000030.1:0-12167 GCA_963531275.1 uncultured Neisseria sp. | reverse complement strand
AAACCGTACAAGCGGAGATGGACAGTGCCAAGCTGAATTTTGAAAAAGCCCTGACTACTGCGCTCAACGAAGTCAACACCAACTACCTTGCCTACAAAAACGCGCAGGCCAGCCTTGCCAATCAAGAACAGCGTTATCAGTTGGACAAGAAAAACAGCCATTACTATCAAGTGCGCTACCAATACGGTAAAAACGAGCTGAAGGACTGGCTGGAGGCTTTAAATTCGGAATACAGCTCGGCTCAAAACCTGCTGAACCAACGCTATGAGGCTTTAAAATACGAAAATATGGTGTATAAAGCCATGGCGGGACGTTATACGCCGAAATAGCATTTTCAGACGGCCTTTGGTTAATTTCCGTCAACGGCCGTCTGAAAAACATTCAAGCAACTGAATTTTCATATATAATCGCGCGTTTATTTGATTTTATCCGGACAACATTATGGCCTTCGCCTCTCTCTTTACGCTTTTGGACGACATTACCGCCGTTTTGGACGACGTAGCGATGATGACCAAAGTCGCCGCCAAAAAAACCGCCGGCGTGGTCGGTGACGATTTGGCGCTCAACGCCAATCAGGTAACCGGCGTATCCGCCGAGCGCGAATTGCCGATTATTTGGGCGGTGGCAAAAGGCTCTCTGGTCAATAAGCTGATTCTGGTGCCGCTTGCACTGTTGCTTTCCGCTTTCCTGCCAGCGCTGATTACGCCCTTGCTGATGATAGGCGGTGTGTATTTGTGTTTTGAAGGCGTGGAAAAACTGTTGCACAAATTTCTGCACCGCAATGAACACGAAGACGGACACGATGCCGAGCCTGAAGTCACAGACGAAAAAACAAAAGTGAAAGGCGCGGTCCGCACAGATTTCATCCTCTCAGCTGAAATCATCATTATCGCGCTGGGCGTTGTTGAAAAATATGACCTGATGACGCGTTCTTTGGTTATGGCCGCCATCGGTGTCGGCATGACGGCATTGGTCTATGGTTTGGTCGGCATTATCGTCAAACTTGACGACCTCGGTATGATGTTAATGCGCCAAAAAAGCACTGCCGTGCAAGGTATCGGACGTGGTTTGATTTCATTTATGCCTTGGTTTATGCGCGGTTTGAGTATTGTCGGCACGTTGGCAATGTTCTTGGTCGGCGGCGGACTGATTGCCCACAACCTTGGCTTTTTGCACGATTTCCTCCACGCGCAACATTGGGACAGCGGCATAATGGAACATATCGCCAATCTGGTGGTCGGAGTAGCCGCCGGTGCATTGGCTTGCGCAATCATCCTGCCTGCAATGAAATTGTTTCAAAAAGACTGATTTTGTTTTCCTGCCGTCTGAAAATTTTTCAGACGGCCTCAATACCATTTAAAGCATGAATATTTTCCGTAAACTCGAACAATATTGGCAACATCCGCTGCTTTACTGGCCGCTGGTCATCTTGATTGCCGCAGCGACACCGTTCACTTTCGCCCCGTATTATCATTTCTGGCTGATGCCGCTGTTGTTTGGCGCGCTGATACGCCTGATTGAATTGCGTCCGCGCTTTGCCGTCATGACTGCCTATCTGTTCGGATTAATCGGTTATACGGCGCAGTTTTATTGGATACACACTGCCTTGCATGATGTTTCGGGTTTGCCGGATTCATACGCCATCCCCCTCACCTTCCTGCTGCCGGCGTTTCTCGCGCTTTATCCGGCCATCTGTTTTTGGGTGTGGAGAAAATGCAACCTGTCGCGCTGGGCCAAAACCGGCCTCCTGCTGCCGATTTTATGGACGCTGGCAGAATTTGCCCGCGAACGTTTCCTGACCGGATTCGGCTGGGGTGCAATCGGCTATTCCCAAATCATCAAAGACAGTCCGTTGGCAGGCTTCGCTCCTTTGGGCGGCATTCATATGGTCACGCTGGCAACCGCCTTCCTCAGCGCATGGCTGGTGTTGCTGATTGACAACCACGGCCGTCTGAAACACCGCCTACTACCCTTATTCCTTATCGTTGCGCTCTGCTCCGTCGGCTACATTTCCCAACAAACCGAATACACCCGCCCCGACGGTAGCACCAGCACAGTTGCCCTGATTCAAGGCAACATCGAGCAAAATCTGAAATGGAAGGAAGAGCAAATCATTCCGACCATTCAGAAATACTACGAACAAATCAGCAAGACCAGTGCCGACATCGTCATCCTGCCTGAAACCGCCCTGCCGCTGATGCGCCAAGACCTGCCCGAAGGCATCTTGGAACAATTCGCCGAACAGGCGCAAAGCAACGGCAGCGCATTGGCCATCGGCATCAGCCAATATACACCCGACGGCAACGGCTACGAAAATGCAGTCATCAATTTGAGCGACTATCACAACAGCACTTCCGATGTCATCCCCTACTACGCCAAGAACCACCTCGTTCCATTTGGCGAATACAAGCCCTTGCCCGCCATTACCGAGCGCCTCTATAAAATGATGGATATGCCTTTGGCCGACTTTCAAAAAGGTGGCGACAACCAAGCGCCTTTGGTAATGAAAGATCAAAAAGTCGCCTTCAATATCTGCTATGAAGACGGCTTCGGCGACGAACTCATCGCAACGGCGAAACGCTCTACCCTGCTCGCCAACATCAGCAATATGGCATGGTACGGCAAATCCAATGCCATGTATCAACAGCTTCAACAGTCCCAAGCGCGTGCAATGGAACTGGGTCGCTACATGGTTCGCGCCACCAATACCGGCGCAACCGCCATTATTTCCCCTAAAGGTGCGATTGTTGCCGAAGCTCAACCGGATACAGAAACCGTCCTCGAAGGCCACGTCAAAGGTTACATCGGCGAAACGCCCTATATGAAAGCAGGCGGCTCCACATGGCTTATCAGCATTTTGGCCGTTATCAGCGTATTCCTCATCCTGATTGGCCGGAAAAAATCAGAATAAAAAATTTTTTAAGACCTTGTTATACAAGGTCTTTTTTATTATCAAAACTATTTACATACAGAAATGTTTGTAATATACTTATCCAAAACCTAGCAAATCACTCAAATTTTCTAAGACAATCAACCCTTGCGATTCAAGCAGTAAAAACTATTGAATCTATCGTTAATTTACAGAAAAAATCCAACCCATAACAAAACAAACCGCAGGCAGTGTTATACTGCTTGTCACACAAATAAACAAAAAGCCGTTTTCAGACGGCCTAATCAAGGAGAGCATCCTTTATGGATAAAGCTTTTGCATTACCCGTTATCCACAGCGGCAACGGTAGCCTCGAGCAATACATTCATACTGTCAACAGCATTCCCATGCTTACCGCCGAAGAAGAAACTCAACTGGCCGAACGTCAACAAAAAGGCGATCTCAACGCTGCCAAACAACTTATTCTGTCCCATCTTCGCGTCGTCGTATCCATTGCACGCGGCTACGACGGCTACGGCCTCAACCAAGCCGACCTGATTCAAGAAGGCAATATCGGTCTGATGAAAGCCGTCAAACGCTACGAACCAAGCCGCGGCGCGCGCCTGTTTTCGTTTGCCGTGCATTGGATTAAAGCCGAAATCCACGAATTCATTTTGCGCAACTGGCGTTTGGTCCGCGTTGCCACCACCAAACCGCAACGCAAACTGTTCTTCAACCTGCGCAGCATGCGTAAAAACCTGAATGCCTTGTCTCCAAAAGAAGCACAAGAAATCGCCGACGATTTGGGCGTCAAATTGTCCGAAGTATTGGAAATGGAACAACGCATGACCGGTCACGACATCGGCATCATGGCAGAAAACAACGATGACGAGGACAACTTCGCCCCTATCGACTGGTTGGCCGATCACGATGCAGAGCCTAGCCGTCAGTTGTCCAAACAGGCCCACTACGCCCTGCAAACCGAAGGTCTGCAAAACGCCTTGGCGCAACTGGACGACCGCAGCCGCCGTATCGTTGAAAGCCGCTGGTTGCAAGACGATGGCGGTTTAACCCTGCACGAATTGGCTGCCGAATACGGCGTATCTGCCGAACGCATCCGCCAAATCGAAGCCAAAGCCATGCAAAAATTGCGCGGTTTCTTGGCAGAAGAAGCAGAAGCGGTTTAAGCCTTTCTTGATAAAAAGGCCGTCTGAATCTTTTCAGACGGCCTTTTCGATGACAAACCTTATTGCATATTCTCCCCCAACACATTCATTTTAAAGCCCACTTAAGCTATAATACCCACCACACACACTACCCAGTCATACCATAACCATGCAACTTACCGTCGTCGGACTCAATCATCAAACCGCGCCCTTGAGCATACGCGAAAAACTGGCATTTGCAGCTGCAAATCTGCCGGATGCCGTGTCCAACCTCGCGCGTAGTGAGGCGGCGGAAGAAGCAGTCATTCTTTCTACCTGCAACCGCACCGAGCTTTACTGCGTCGGCGAAACCGAAAAAATCATCGACTGGTTGGCACAATATCACGACCTGCCTGCCGAAGAAATCCGCCCTTACCTCTATACCTTAGATAATAATGAAACCGTCCGCCACGCCTTCCGCGTCGCCTGCGGTTTAGATTCCATGGTCTTGGGCGAACCGCAAATTCTCGGTCAAATCAAAGATGCCGTCCGCGTTGCGCAAGAACAGGAAAGCATCAACACCCACTTAAACGCCCTGTTTCAAAAAACCTTTGCCGTTGCCAAAGAAGTGCGTACCGACACTGCTGTCGGCGAAAACTCCGTCTCCATGGCTTCTGCATCGGTCAAAATGGCAGAGCAAATCTTCCCTTCCATTTCTGATCTGAACGTCCTTTTTATCGGCGCAGGCGAAATGATTGAGCTGGTGGCCACTTATTTTGCCGCTAAAAATCCCAAGCTCATTACCGTTGCCAACCGCACACACCAGCGTGCGCAGGAATTGTGCGACAAACTCGGTGTCAACGCCGAAGCCTGCCTGCTGAACGAATTACCCGATATTCTTCACGATTACGACGTGGTTGTTTCTTCCACTGCCAGCCAACTGCCCCTCGTCGGCAAAGGCATGGTCGAACGCGCATTGAAAAAACGCCACAACATGCCTGTTTTCCTGCTGGATTTGGCCGTTCCACGCGATATCGAAGCCGAAGTTGGCGAATTGGAAGACGCATATCTCTATACCGTAGACGACATGATGGACATTGTCCAAAGCGGTAAAGATGCGCGCAAAAAGGCAGCGGCGGCAGCTGAAAGCATGGTGGAAGAAAAAGTCAGCGAATTTATCCGCCTGCAGAAAAACCGCCAAAGCGTTCCGCTTATCCGCGCCTTGCGCGACGAAGGCGAACGTGCGCGTCGCCAAGTATTGGAAAATGCCATGAAGCAACTGGCAAAAGGCGTATCCGCCGAGGATGTCCTCGAACGCCTCTCCATTCAGTTGACCAACAAACTGCTCCACTCTCCGACACGCACGCTCAATAAAGCCGGCTCGGACAACAGCGAATTAATCGATGCCGTGGCGCAGATCTACCATTTGGATCAACACGACTGACCACAATTTAAAGGCCGTCTGAAAGAAGTGAACTGACCGACAGGTTATATTCCAAAGTTTTCAGACGGCCTTAAAACAATAAAATCCCAATTATCATTTTTTCATTTAAAATGAAATGCTTGAAAAAAAACCGTTAAAATGTAAAAATCCTATCTTATACATTTAAACAGCATTCAAACAATAAAACTGCCTGCCGGCTCAAACGCATGCCGACAATACGATAGGCACCGGCAAAAGGAACTTTCGTGAATATTAAAACAAACACATATCTGGCCCTCGCTGTCCTCTCAGCTTCCCTTCTTTCAGGTTGCGACAAAGTCAGCACCTTTTTCGACAAAGACGAAAACAAAGAACTCGTTCAACGTATTGAAACCAATACCGATGACGGAAAAGTTGGCATGTTGCTGCCCGACTTCGCCCAACTGGTGCAAAACGAAGGACAGGCCGTCGTCAATATTCAAGCGACACCGGCGAAACGCACTGCGACACCGGATGACGACCACAGCATGGACCTGAGCCAATTCCCCGACAACGATCCGTTTTACGAGTTCTTCAAGCGCCTTGTTCCCAATATGCCCGACATGCCGCAAGAAGATACCGAAAGCGACGATTTGAATTTCGGTTCCGGCTTCATCATCAGCAAAGACGGCTATATCCTGACCAATACCCACGTGGTTGCCGGCATGGGCAATATCAAAGTCCTGCTCAACGACAAACGCGAATACACGGCCAAACTGGTCGGCTCAGACGCCCAATCCGACGTTGCACTCTTAAAAATCGAGCCGCAAGAAGACTTGCCGGTTGTCAAAATCGGCAATCCTAAAGATTTGAAACCGGGCGAATGGGTAGCCGCCATCGGCGCTCCTTTCGGCTTTGACAACAGCGTAACTTCAGGCATCGTCTCCGCCAAAGGCCGCAGCCTGCCGAATGAAAACTACACGCCTTTCATCCAAACCGACGTTGCCATCAACCCCGGCAACTCAGGCGGCCCGTTATTCAACCTCCGTGGCCAAGTAGTCGGCATTAACTCGCAAATTTACAGCCGCAGCGGCGGTTTCATGGGCATTTCGTTTGCCATTCCGATTGATGTTGCCATGAATGTGGCCGATCAATTGAAAGCCAACGGCAAAGTCCAACGCGGTCAATTAGGCGTGGTTATTCAAGAAGTTTCTTACGATTTGGCCAAATCTTTCGGTTTGGACAAAGCAAGCGGCGCGCTGATTGCCAAAATCATGCCGAACAGCGCAGCGCAACAAGCCGGTTTGCAAGTCGGCGATATTGTCCGCAGCGTAAACGGAGAAGAAGTCCGCGCCTCCAGCGATTTGCCAGTCATGGTCGGCTCGATGATGCCGGGAAAAGAAGTGACTTTAAGCATTTGGCGCGGCGGCAAACAAACCGATGTCAAAGTCAAACTTGGCAGCGCAGCCGAACAAACGGAAACTTCTGCAAAAGAGGCTGAACACCCGCAACACGAAGGCGGCCATGACGGATTTACCGTTGAAAATGCAGGCCTAACTTTGCAGGTTGAAAACGCAGACGGTAAACAACGCTTAATCGTTCTGCGCGTTAGCGGTGCGGCCGAACGTGCCGGCCTCAAACGTGGCGACGAAATCATTGCCGTCAGCCAAATTAGCGTCAATGATGAATCCACTTTCCGTAGCGCATTGGAAAGCGCAGGCAAAAACGTACCGCTTTTGGTGCAACGCGACGGCAATACTTTGTTCCTCGCGCTAAATCTGCAGTAGTCCGATTTTTTCAGACGGCATGATGATGTGTTAGATGATAAAATACCCATCTGTCAGAGGCGGTGGGTATTTTGTTATCCGCCTTCCAATTTAGGCCGTCTGAAAATATTTCACTGCTTATACACAATATAATTATGCAACTTATTAATTATTCGAATTCTATTTTATCTGTCGTCCCGGCAGCCATTGCGCTCGCCTTAGCCATTGCCACGCGCCGTGTATTGCTGTCCCTGGGTGTTGGCATTATCGTCGGCTCATTCCTGCTGGTAGGCGGTAATCCACTCGATGCTTTGGTTCACTTGAAAGACATGGCTGTCAGCCTAACGTGGGCGGACGGCGATTGGTCTTTGGGCAAACCCAAAATCCTGCTCTTTTTGGTGCTTTTGGGGATTTTCACTTCCCTGCTGACGCATTCCGGCAGTAATCAGGCATTTGCCGATTGGGCAAAACAGCACATCAAAGGCCGTCGTGGTGCGAAACTGCTGACTGCCTGTCTGGTATTCGTTACCTTTATTGACGACTATTTTCACAGTCTTGCCGTCGGTGCGATTGCCCGCCCTGTAACCGACAAATTCAAAGTTTCCCGCGCCAAACTGGCTTATATCCTTGACTCCACTGCCGCACCGATGTGCGTTTTGATGCCTGTATCCAGCTGGGGGGCATCGATTATTGCTACTTTGGCAGGCCTTTTGGTGACTTACAACATCACAGACTACACACCAATGGGCGCATTCGTGGCCATGAGCCTGATGAATTACTACGCCGTCTTCGCATTGATTATGGTGTTTGTCGTTGCCTGGTTCTCCTTCGACATCGGCTCCATGGCCCGTTTGGAACGTGCCGCTTTGAACGAAACTCATGATGAAACCGTTGAAACAGGCCATCCCAACGGCCGTGTATTCGCGCTGATTGTGCCGGTTTTGGTACTGATCGTCACCACGGTTTCCGCCATGATTTACACTGGTGCGCAAGCTTCTGAAACCTTCTCTTTGCTCAGCGCATTTGAAAATACCGATGTGAACACTTCCCTCGTGTTCGGCGGTACTTGCGGCGTATTGGCCGTCATCCTCTGCACCATCGGCACCATCAAAACCAGCGATTACCCTAAAGCCATTTGGCAAGGCATCATTTCTATGCGCGGTGCCATTACCATCTTGATTTTGGCATGGATTATCAGCACCGTTGTCAGCGAGATGCACACCGGCGAATACCTCTCCACTTTGGTGGCAGGCAATATCCACGCAGGCTTCCTACCCGTAATTTTGTTTATGCTTGCAGGCGTGATGGCCTTCGCTACCGGTACAAGCTGGGGCACATTCGGCATCATGTTGCCGATTGCCGCCGCCATGGCCGTCAAAGTCGAACCTTCGCTGATTATCCCCTGCATGTCTGCCGTAATGGCCGGTGCCGTATTTGGCGACCACTGCTCGCCGATTTCCGACACCACCATCCTCTCTTCTACCGGCGCACACTGTAACCACATCGACCACGTTACCTCGCAATTCCCTTACGCGCTGACCGTAGCCGCGTCTGCCGCCTCAGGCTACCTCGCACTGGGCATGACCAGCTCCGCACCTTTAGGTTTTGTGGTAACCGGTATCGTGATGGTTGTGTTGATTTTTATCTTGAAAGACAAGAAAAAAGCAACTGCCTAATTCAAAACCAATATTCAGACGGCCTGAGATATTCCTATACTCTCAGGCCGTCTGAACATAACGATTATCCAATATATACATTTTCAGGACAAAGCAATGAATACGCCTCATCTTCCACGCGGCCCAGTCATGGCCGACGTCGCCGCCTATCATCTGACCGAAGAAGAAAAACAACGCCTGCTCGACCCTGCTGTCGGTGGCGTTATTTTGTTCCGCCGCAACTTTGAAAACGTTTCCCAGCTCAAAGCTTTGGTTCAAGAAATCAAAGCCGTCCGTACACCTGAACTCATCATCGCCGTCGACCACGAAGGTGGACGGGTTCAACGTTTTATTGACGGCTTCACCCGCCTGCCGGCCATGAACGTATTGGGCGAAATTTGGGACAACGAAGGCAAAGAGGCCGCCTGCGCCCAAGCAGAACAAGTCGGCTGG
Source organism: uncultured Neisseria sp. (assembly GCA_963531275.1). Classification (GTDB taxonomy): domain Bacteria; phylum Pseudomonadota; class Gammaproteobacteria; order Burkholderiales; family Neisseriaceae; genus Neisseria. Next base: position 2,877 of record CAUSHT010000030.1, on the reverse strand, counting down.
GTTTTGGCAACCGAACTCTCCGCCTGCGGCATCGACCTATCCTTTACACCTGTATTGGATTTGGACTGGGGGCAATGCGCCGTCATCGGCAACCGCAGTTTCCACCGTGACGCCAACATCGTTACCCAGCTTGCCCTTGCCCTGCAAAAAGGCCTGAACAAAGGCGGCATGAAATCTTGCGGCAAACACTTCCCCGGCCACGGCTTTGTCGAAGGCGACAGCCATCACGTCCTACCTTGCGACGAACGCAGCCGCGAAGCGCTAGAAGCCGCCGACCTTATCCCCTTCCGCGCACTGAGCCAAGCAGGCATGGCCGCAGTCATGCCTGCCCACGTCGTGTACCCGCAAACCGACAGCCAACCTGCAGGCTTCTCCGAAAAATGGCTGAAGCAAATTCTGCGCCAAGAAATTGGATTTAACGGCGTTATCTTTTCAGACGACCTGACCATGGAAGGCGCATGCGGTGTCGGCGGTATTAAAGAACGCGCCCGCCTTTCTTTTGAAGCAGGCTGCGATATTGTACTGGTGTGCAACCGTCCCGATTTGGTAGATGAATTGCGAGACGGCTTCCTCGCGCCGGAAAACACCGACTTGGCAGCACGTTGGCAATACATGGCCAACACATTGACCGTACAAGAAGCTACCAACATCATGGCAACCGAAGAATTCCAAGCCGCCCAACAAGCAACTGCCAAATTGGCAACGCCTAAAGACATCGCAGGCGGTGTCAAAGTCGGCGAAGCATTCTGATTTCAGGCCGTCTGAAACATTGACGGCAAATAAAAAAGGAAGACTTGAAAAAGTCTTCCTTTTTTGATTCAAACCGATTAGCGGTGTTGCGGATTGTAACGGCTTTCCAATCGCAGGAATACCCAACCCAAGAAAGTGGTCATCAAGAGATAAATTAGCGCAATAGTATAAAGTGGTTCTTCATAAATGTAATAGCGTCCGCTAATCGTTTTTTGCACATAAGTCAGCTCTGCCACAGCGATAACGGACAAAAGCGAGCTGTCTTTCAAGAGCGTAACAAATTCGCTCGCAAGTGGCGGCAGCATACGACGTAAAGCCTGAGGAAGAATCACATAACGCATCGCCTGCGAATAACTCAAACCCAGCGAACGCGCCGCTTCCATCTGACCGCGGTCGATAGACTGGATGCCCGCTCGAAAAATCTCGCAGATATACGCGCCGGAGTTGGCGATCAAGGCAAGCGAACCAGCAACCAGTGCGCCATAAGAATTTCGAAAGACCTTCGCCTCGTTGCCGTTCATCAGCAAACCATCGGTAGGATGGACGAAAAACGGGAACCAGACGTAAGCCCAAATCACAATCTGCACAAACAGCGGCGTACCGCGGAACAGCGTTACATAAAGCAGCGAAAACTTACGCAAAACCCAAGCCAAGGCACGCATCGGCGCACCCGCCTTTTCCAGATAAATCATCCGCGCCAATGCCAACAGCAACCCCAAAACCGAACCGCCTGCCGTTGCAACTACCGTCAGTCCCAGCGTCGTCAATGCGCCGTAAAAAAACATCCAGCGGTATTCATAAATAATGTCAAAACGAAAATCCATAACCCTTCCGTCGGTCAAACTCGGTAACTAATCCGAATATTTTTTAAAATGAAGCTTGATATTTTACAAGAAAATACATTGCTTGAACGGTTTTTTGTTAAATTATTCCCCCCAACCCTGCTTTTTTTACATTTCCAATGAATTGCAGCCCCTTTTCACCTTTCATCATATAAGACATTTTCCGTATAAAAAACAAAGCGCAAACCCGACACAAAATTGACCGAAACACAAAAACAGCGGATAATCCGCCCATTCTTCAAACATCTTTCAGACGGCCTTCCCTCTTCCCTTGAGGGCCGTCTGAAAACATTTTAAAAAGCATAAAACATGAAAGCACCCGAACTCTTATTACCGGCAGGCGGCCTCGAACGCATGCGCGCCGCCTATGATTACGGCGCAGATGCCGTTTACGCCGGCAGCCCGCGTTACTCCCTGCGCGCCCGTAACAATGAATTTGCCAAACTCGATGTTCTCGAGCAAGGCATTAAAGAAGCACACGAGCGCAACAAAAAATTCTTCCTGACCGTCAATACGCTGCCGCACAACTCCAAACTCAAAACCTTTGTTTCCGATATGGAGCCCTTGATTGCCATGAAACCCGACGCGCTGATTATGGCGGATCCGGGTTTGATCATGACCGTGCGCGAAAAATGGCCGGAAATGCCGATTCACCTGTCCGTACAGGCAAATACCACCAACTACTGGGGCGTAAAATTCTGGCAAAACATCGGCGTCGAACGCATTATTCTGTCACGCGAATTGAGCATGGAAGAAATCGCCGAAATCCGCCAAGAATGCCCCGACATCGAACTCGAAGTCTTCATTCACGGCGCATTGTGCATCGCCTACTCCGGCCGCTGCCTGCTCTCCGGCTACTTCAACCACCGCGACCCCAACCAAGGCACCTGCACCAACTCCTGCCGCTGGGATTACAAGGTTCACAACGCCACTGAAAGCGATGCAGGAGACGCCCAGCTTCTGCAAGGTTTCAACTTTGAAAAAGCCCAAGAAGAAGCCAACCAAAACTTTGAAGGCATCAACGGTCAAAAACGCCATCCCTACGCCGACAAAGTTTTCCTGATTGAAGAGTCCAACCGCCCGGGCGAAATGATGCCGATTATGGAAGACGAACACGGCACCTACATCATGAACTCCAAAGACCTTCGCGGCATTGAAGTGGTTGAGAAACTGGCCAAAATCGGCGTGGACAGCCTCAAAGTCGAAGGCCGCACAAAATCGCTTTATTATGTTGCACGCGTGGCCCAGTCCTACCGCAAAGCGATTGACGATGCCGTTGCAGGCC
>CAUSHT010000029.1:0-12296 GCA_963531275.1 uncultured Neisseria sp. | reverse complement strand
GACGGTTTCTTCTGCCGTGCCTAAGGCCGCGCAGCCTGCCGTGAAAAAATAAGCCGGACTCTGCCTATATGCCGCCCTGCGGCCGAACCGTTTGCCGGTTGGGCCCCGGGGCGGCTTTGTTTGGCGGCGGGGATGAAGCTTGAACCAGTGGGGGCTTCCGTTGGGTAATAAGGTAAGAGGCAAGGGGGGGTTGACGATATTGCATTAAAAAACGGTTGTTGGGAAAGGACAATGAGTAGGGGAAATGAAATAGAATCTACAAAATAGGTTTCAGGTTGAGACCTTCATAAAAATAGTCTTTTAACGACATTTAATGCATAAAAATGCGCCATAAATTTTCAATTGACTAAAATCTTCCTCATCTTGAACAAAAGTTGGAAAATCAGAAAATTTTAGTAACTTTATATTATTGTAAGAGTCTTAGGCCGTCTGAAAGATGCTGAAATCAGCTTTTAGACGGCCTTGTCGTAAGATGAGCTTTGATATTGGCGTACTTTTTTAAATACAGATAAAATCCCTGCTAATTATTTATAACAATATTTTTAGGATACACAGTGCTTGCTTTAGATTATTGTCGTCAAAAGGCTGCGGAAAGCCATTCCAGTTTTTTATCCGGCTTTCGTTTTTTATCGGTAGAAAAAAGAAATGCGATCACTGTTTTATATGCTTTTTGTCGCGAACTAGATGATGTGGTTGATGGCTGTACCGATCCAAATGTAGCTCAGATAACGTTGAATTGGTGGCGCAGCGATTTGGAGAAAGTATTTAATAATGAGATGCCTGAGCATCCCGTTCATCAGGCTTTAAAAGATATTCGGGCAAATTTTGACTTGCCGAAGAATGAATTTGAAGCTTTGATTGATGGTATGCAGATGGATTTGGAGCAGGCTCGTTATGGTAGTTTTGATGAATTAAAGCTGTATTGCCACCATGTTGCCGGAGTAGTGGGTTGTCTTATTGCGCGGATTTTAGGTTTTTCCAATCCGAAAACTTTGGAATATGCGGACAGAATGGGTTTGGCTTTGCAGTTGACGAACATTATTCGCGATGTGGGCGAAGATGCGCGGCAGGGAAGAATTTATCTACCGATAGAGGAAATGCAGAAGTTTGATGTACCTGCCAATGTAATCATGCAGTGCAAACCGACAGATAATTTTGCAAAATTGATGCAATTTCAAGTGAATAGGGCGCGTGAAACTTATCGTGAGGCTATGTTGCTTTTACCGGCTGCGGATAAGAAATCGCAAAAAGTCGGTCTGATTATGGCGGCCATTTATTATGCGCTGTTGAATGAAATCGACCGTGATGGTGCGCAAAATGTTTTGACTTACAAAATTGCGATTCCTTCTCCCCGTAAAAAACGTATTGCTTTGAAAACTTGGCTGTTTGGATTTAAACCATGAATATTCGGCGTCCAAAAATTGCTGTGATTGGTGCCGGTTGGGCAGGTTTGTCTGCAGCGGTTTCCCTGATTCATCGAGCCGATATTTCTTTGTTTGAGGCCGGGAGACAGGCTGGCGGTAGGGCGCGTGCCATAGCAGGGAAAGATGATGGATTCAGCTTTTTGGATAACGGGCAGCATATCTTGTTGGGTGCGTATCATGGTGTTCAAACTTTGATGCAACATATTGGCGTTCAACCTGAATCAGCCTTTTTACGCCAGCCTTTGCGATGGTACATCCATGAAGGATTACAGTTTCAGACGGCCTCTCTGCCTGCACCTTGGCATTTGCTTGTCGGCATCCTGCGTGCGAAAAATCTTTCTTTTTCATTGAGAATCAAATTGCTGTCGGATATGTCGGCTTTGCAACGTTGGGCAGCTCATCATAAAACCGATTTGACGGTTGCAAAGTGGTTGAGAACACGAAATGTTCCCCGCAGCCTGCTTGGCCAATTTTGGCAACCTTTGGTTTGGGGTGCTTTAAATACGCCCTTAGAACAGGCATCGTTGCGCATTTTATGTAATGTATTGAATGATGGCGTGTGGTCTGAAAAGGCGAACAGCGATTATCTTGTGCCTAAGCAGGATTTAGGGCGGTTCGTAGCCGAACCGGCTTTGGATTTTTTGCACAAACATGGTGCAAAGATACATCTTGAAACTCGTGTTTCCCATTTAAACCATCATATTGATGGCCGAATTGAAATCAATGGTGAAGTATTTGATGCGGTGATTTTGGCTGTTGCGCCATATCATGTTGACGCACTTCTGCCTAAAGATACGCCTGACTATATTCAGACGGCCTATCAATCGTTGCACTATCATGCGATTACCACGGTTTATTTGCGTTATGCTCAAGTAGTCAAACTGCCTGCGCCTTTAACCGGGTTTGCCGATGGTACGGCGCAATGGGTGCTACATCGGGGGACGTTGGGCTTGCCGAATAATGAAGTCGCAGTTGTTATCAGCGTTTCCGATTGTACCGAGGCTTGGAAGGATAAAGATTTGGCCGAGAAAATTCATGCGGACATTAAGCGGATTTGTCCGGATTTGGATAAGCCCGAAGCCGTACGCATTATTACGGAAAAACGCGCGACTACGGCGGCAACGGTTGATTTTGTACAACCTGATTTCTCATGGCTGCACCATCGCCGTATTTATCCGGCCGGCGACTATCTTCATCCGCGCTATCCGGCAACATTGGAGGCTGCGGTTCAGTCAGGCTTTGCCGCGGCTGAAAAGCTGATGCTGGATTTGCGGTTTGAATAAACTGAGGCTGTCTGGATGTTCAGACGGCCTTTTTGACTTTACAAAACTTACCAAGCCGATACAATATCCGAAACCATAAAGTTCAAGGAAAAGTCATGACGACATTAGCGAACAAAACCATTTTGATTACCGGCGCATCCCAAGGCTTGGGCGAGCAGGTTGCCAAAGCCTATGCGGCTGCCGGAGCGACTGTCATTTTGGTGGCGCGTCATCAAAAGCGTTTGGAAAAAGTATATGATGCCATTGTGGCTGCGGGCAGCCCTGAGCCGTTTGCCATCTGCTTTGATTTGATGAGCGCGGAGGAGAAAGAGTTTAAGCAATTCGCAGAAACCATTGATGAAGCTACCGGCGGAAAATTGGATGGCGTGGTGCATTGCGCCAGCTATTTCTATGCCTTGTCGCCATTGGATTTCCAAACCGTATCGGAATGGGTCAATCAATACCGTATCAATACCGTTGCGCCTATGGGCTTGACCCGTGCGCTGTTCCCATTGTTGAAGCAATCTGAAGACGCTTCTGTGATTTTTGTCGGCGAAAGCCACGGCGAGAAACCGCAAGCCTATTGGGGCGGTTTCGGTGCTTCCAAAGCCGCGCTCAATTATTTGTGTAAAGTGGCTGCGGATGAGTGGGAACGTTTTGACAACCTGCGTGCCAATGTTTTGGTGCCGGGCGCCATCAATTCGCCGCAACGTATTAAATCGCATCCGGGCGAATCGAAAAGTGAACGTAAAAACTACGAAGATGTCCTGCCGCAATTTATTTGGTGGGCAAGCCAAGAGAGCAGGGGGCGGACAGGCGAAATCGTCTATCTGTAAATATACCTGCTCAGAGTGGTTTGAAAACATGAGGCCGTCTGAAATCTGTATTTTCAGACGGCCTTTAACTTATTGAGTTTTATATCTGAATAATATGGAAGTTTGATGTTTGACGTGTTAGCAGGCAAACATTAGGCTGGTACAAAATTAGATATAGTAATCTAAGTTATAGTTATATTGGATAAATATGACGGAATTTGACTTTATCAGACAATATTTGCAGCGACAAAAATCAGAAGGTCTGATTTTGGGCATAGGGGACGACGCCGCTATTATTCGCCCAAGTAACGGATTTGATTTATGTTTTAGCGCTGATATGTTGGTCAAAGGCAGACATTTTTTTGAAGATGTTTTGCCTGAAGATTTGGCATGGAAAATGCTTGCAGTAAATTTATCCGATATGGCGGCTATGGGTGCCAAGCCACGTTGGGTGTTGCTCAGTGCTGCCTTGCCTGAATTGAATCAAGACTGGCTCAAACGTTTTTGCGATAGCTTTTTTGCTTTGGCTGCGCGTTTTGATACGGTGTTGATTGGTGGCGATACTACCAAAGGCGATTTGGTCTTTAATGTAACGATAGTGGGCGAAGTGCCGACAGGGCGTGCCCTGCGGCGTGATGCGGCCGAAGTTGGCGACGATATTTGGGTGTCGGGTCGGTTAGGTTTGGCTGCCGCTGCTTTGAACAAACATCTGGGGCATTATCCATTGCCGTCTGAAATCATGGCGGTTTGCGATGATAAATTGCTCCGTCCGGAACCGCGCGTTTCATTGGGGCAGGCATTGTTGCCGTTTGCCCATGCCGCGCAAGATGTTTCAGACGGCCTGGCTCAAGATGTGGGGCATATTTTGAAAGCCTCTGCTGTCGGGGCGGAAATATTTGCCGATTGTGTGCCGTCGTTGCCTGAATTGAAAAACATATTGTCGCGCGAACAATGGTTGTCGGCAGTATTGGCTGGCGGCGATGATTACGAACTGATTTTTACCGCTGCTCCAGAAGACAGGGAACGCGTTTGTCAGGCAGCGGAACAAAGTGGCGTACCGGTCGCCCGAATTGGTAAAATTACCGACTCAGGCCGTCTGAATATTTTAGATGCCGAAGGCGGCGTATTGGAACTGACTTCTTTAGGATTTGATCATTTTGGCTGAACGTAAACCTACTTTTTCTTGGCTGTTGCAAAAACCATTGTGTTTTTTAGGATTCGGTTTCGGCAGCGGCTTGTCGCCGGTTGCGCCGGGTACGGCCGGAACGCTGGCAGCATTACCTCTGGCTTTTGTATTGTGCCTGTTTGGCATAGACGGCTGGATATTGCTTTTATTGTGTATCGCCTTGTTCTTCTGGGGTATCCGTATTTGCGGTTATACCGAGAAGGAACTAGGTATTCAGGATTACGGCGGTATCGTCTGGGATGAAATTGTCGCGATGCTGCTGGTGCTGTCGCTGATTCCGTTTAAATGGAGCTGGTGGCTGGCGGCTTTTATTATTTTTCGCTTGTTTGATGCGTTGAAACCATGGCCGATCAAATGGTTTGACCGGCGGATTCATGGAGGTTTAGGCATTATGCTTGATGATTTGATTGCGGCTGTGATGACCTTGATGGTCTTAGGCCTGTTTTATTGGATTGCGTGATGCGTTTTAAGTGTTTCGACCCTTTGCAAAAATAGGGCGGACACGCCGGAATTATCCGGATTGAAATAAAATAAATACCATACGGGGTAAACAATTATGAATGAAATCGAGATTAACGTGGAGCCGCGTTATATGGCCGGTCAGAGCGACGTCTATCGCGACCGCTATGCCTTCAATTATCTGATTACCATCTGCAACCGCAGTGATGAAATCATTACTTTGCGTCAGCGTTTTTGGGAAATCACCGACGGACACGGTGAGACAGAGCAGGTCGGTCATGCCGGCCTGATTGAAGAGCAACCTGTTTTGTACCCGGGCGAAGCCTATGAGTACAACAGCGGTTCGCAAATCAGTACGCCTTGGGGCAGTATTGAAGGTGCGTATGAATTTGAAGACAGCATCGGCAAACGTTTCGTTATCGGGGTGCCGAAGCTTGAGTTCAAAGCAGGCTTTACTTTGCAATAGGCCGTCTGAAAAAATGGAAAACCGGAACATTTCGCATGTTCCGGTTTTTTATTTTCCAGACGGCCTTATCAGTCTTTGCAAGGCTGTACCAATACCCACGGCGCCACGACAACCGCCCACATTTCCTGCTTATCCGCTAAAAATGTGTGCGCCATATCATCGCTGACGGCACCGAATTTGCCTTGTTCCATCCATTGTTTCAATGGTGCGGCTTCATCTTCGGCAACATGGCGGGCGACGGCAATCAAATCCAAATCAGGCGCAACATAGACGGCGGCACCGCGTGCGAAGTGGGGTTGCAGCTCTTCCCATGAAATGCGGGCGGTTTCGGTATTGAGTTTTTCGTTTAAGAGTGGAATAGACATAGGACAATCATCAAATAAAAAATGGATTGTAACCGATATTCAGCCTTTTGCCCGATGCCGTCTGAAAACGAAAGAAATTTACAGGGTTAACGTTATACAGTATCATTTTAGGGTTTTAATTTCTTTCAGACGGCCTGTTGTCCGTATTCGGGCAAGGGCGGTTTTAGGCTTATGAATTCTGTATTGTTGACCGGATTGCTGCAAAGGCTGCTGATTGCGCTTGTCGCATTGGCGGCGTTGTGGGCTGTTTATTTTTGGGCGGTATCGCCATGAGTATCGTGGTGGAAAATCTGACGGTCAGCTATCAGCGCAGGCCGGTGGTGCACCATGTGGATATGGTGTTTGAAGATGGCAAGATGTGGACGATTTTCGGGCCGAACGGCGCGGGCAAATCGACTTTGCTCAAAGCCATTATGGGCTTGCAGAAGACGGACACGGGCAGCGTGCGCTATGAAAATATGGCGCGCAAGGACATTGCCTATCTGCCGCAGCAGTCGGATATTGACCGCAGCCAGCCGATGACGGTGTTTGAACTGGCGGCGATGGGGCTGTGGTATGAAATCGGCTTTTTCGGACGCGTGAACGCGGCGCAGAAAAAGCGCGTAATGGTGGCTTTGGAACGCGTAGAAATGCAGGATTTTGCCACGCGCCAGATCGCGCACTTGTCCAATGGCCAGTTCCAACGTGTATTATTCGCGCGGATGCTGGTGCAGGATGCCAAATTTTTGTTGCTAGACGAACCGTTTAACGCGGTGGATGCGCGGACGACTTATGCGCTGTTGGAAGTTTTGCGCCAATGCCATCAGGACGGTCAGGCAGTGATTGCCGTGTTGCATGATTACGAGCAGGTGAGGGCATATTTTGCCAACACACTGCTTTTAGCGCGTGAAAAAGTGACTGCCGGTGCGACTGAAAATGTGTTAACCGATGAATTTTTGGCGCAGGCAAACCGAATGATGCAGAAACAGGAAGCGGCCGATTGGTGCGCGGTTTAATGGACAAGGCCGTCTGAAAATAAGTGTTTTTCAGACGGCCTAAGGCTTTCAGAGATTAATAAAAAAGCGATAAAACATGGATTTATATGATTTGGTCGTCGCGCCGTTCGTCGAATTTGACTTTATGCGCTATGCCTTGGCATCGATTTTCTGCCTGGCATTGAGCGCAGCACCTGTCGGTGTGTTTTTGGTGATGCGCCGCATGAGTTTGGTGGGCGACGCCTTGAGCCATGCGGTTTTGCCCGGTGCGGCCATTGGCTATATGTTTGCCGGCTTGAGTTTGCCTGCGATGAGTGTCGGCGGTTTTGCGGCCGGTTTGCTGATGGCTTTGTTAGCCGGTTTGGTCAGCCGGTTTACTTCATTGAAAGAAGACGCGAACTTTGCCGCATTTTATTTGAGCAGCCTTGCCATCGGCGTGGTTTTGGTCAGCAAAAACGGCAGCAGCGTCGATTTGCTGCATTTGCTGTTTGGCTCGGTGTTGGCGGTGGATATTCCGGCTTTGCAGCTGATTGCCGTTTCTGCAAGTGTCACTATTTTGCTGATGGCTGTGATGTTCCGCCCGCTGGTGTTGGAAAGCATAGATCCTTTGTTCCTCAAGGCTGTCGGCGGTAAGGGCGGCTTTTGGCATGTGCTGTTTTTGGTGCTGGTCGTGATGAATCTGGTTGCCGGTTTTCAGGCATTGGGTACGCTGATGTCGGTCGGCTTGATGATGTTGCCGGCGATTACCGCCAGACTGTGGGCGAAAAGCATGGGTTGGCTGATGATTTTGTCTGTCACATTGGCTTTGCTTTGCGGCTTGGCAGGACTGTTGTTTTCCTACCATATCGAAATCCCGTCCGGCCCTGCGATTATTTTATGCTGCGGCACGCTTTACCTGATTTCCGTCGTGTTTGGTTGGGAAGGCGGCATTTTGGCAAAATGGCTGCGCCGCAAGAAACACCGTACGGCATGATTTTTCAGACGGCCGCTTGAATAATCAGGCGGTCTGTTTTATGATGATGTTAATGTTACGTTATATCACTGGAGAGAATATGAAACATTGGAAACTCGGCATCGTTGCCGCATTATTGACCGGTGCCGCTTATGCCGCTCCGCTGCCTGTTGTTACCAGCTTCAGCATTTTGGGCGACGTGGCCAAACAGATTGGCGGCGACCGTGTGGCCGTTCAAAGTTTGGTCGGTGCCAACCAAGACAGCCATGCCTACCACATGACCAGTGGCGATATCAAAAAAATCCGCAGTGCCAAATTAGTATTGATCAACGGCTTAGGCTTGGAAGCCGCTGATGTACAGCGCGCAGTCAAACAGAGCAAAGTTCCTTTTGCCGAAGCGACCAAAGGCATTCAGGCTTTAAAAGCAGAAGAGGGCGGCCATCATCATGACCATGATCACGAAGGCCATCATCACGATCACGGCGAATTTGACCCGCATGTTTGGACCGACCCCGTTCTGATGGGTACTTATGCGCAAAACGTTGCCAATGCTTTGATTCAAGCCGACCCTGAAGGCAAAACCTACTATCAGCAACGTTTGGGCAACTATCAAATGCAGCTGAAAAAACTGCACAGCGATGCGCAGGCCGCCTTTAATGCCGTACCTGCCGCCAAACGTAAAGTTTTGACCGGACACGATGCGTTCTCTTACATGGGCAAACGCTACAATATTGAATTTATCGCCCCTCAAGGCGTGAGCAGCGAAGCCGAGCCGTCTGCCAAACAAGTGGCTTCCATCATCCGCCAAATCAAACGCGAGGGCATCAAAGCCGTCTTTACTGAAAACATCAAAGACACGCGCATGATTGACCGTATTGCCAAAGAAACCGGCGTCAATGTCAGCGGACGTTTGTATTCTGATGCATTGGGCGGCGCACCGGCCAACAGCTACATCGGCATGTACCGCTACAATGTTAAAGTTTTGACCGATGCCATGAAAAAATAAAGCGGCTTAAGGATAAAGGCCGTCTGAAACCTTAAAAACAAGGTTTCAGACGGCCTTTTATATGCTTATTTTTAAAATAAACCGTCAAATTTTAAATATAAAAATAAAATTTGTGCTATTAAAAGTTTAATTATCAAAAATTCATGCTAATTTGCTTGGTAAGTACGCACCATCCGTGCGAATTACTTATCGGCTGTCCGTCAGCCACTCACGGCTTGACTTCACCCTGTTACAATTCGGCATCTTCACGTTTCTTAATATTACATCATGAGCAACCATTCATCTTGGTCATCCAAAATCGGCTTTGTGCTTGCTGCGGCAGGCTCGGCCATCGGTTTGGGTGCAATTTGGAAATTCCCTTATACGGCCGGTACAAACGGCGGCGCCGTATTTTTTCTTTTGTTTTTGATTTTTACGATTTTGGTGGCTTTGCCGGTTCAATTGGCCGAGTTTTACATCGGCCGCACAGGCGGTAAAAATGCCATTGATTCTTTCAAAGCGTTGCGTCCGGGTTCGCAGTGGCCGTGGGTCGGCCGCATGGGCGTGGCCGCTTGTTTTATTTTGCTGTCGTTTTACAGTGTGGTCGGCGGCTGGGTATTGAACTATGTGGTACACAGTTTTACCGGCGAAATTCACGTTGGCGCAGACTTTAAGGCACTGTTTGAAAATACGATTTCTTCACCGTTTGGCTCGCTGTTTTACCAAGGCTTGTTCATGCTGATTACCATTTGGGTGGTTAAAGGCGGCGTTTCAGACGGCATTGAAAAGGCAAACCGCGTGTTGATGCCGGGTTTGTTTATCCTCTTTATCGCGCTGGCTATCCGTTCGCTGACCTTGCCCGGCGCAATGGACGGCGTGGCATTCTTGTTGAAACCGGATTGGTCGTATTTGAAACCGGGTACGATGCTGACTGCTTTGGGTCAGGCATTTTTTGCATTGAGTATCGGCGTGTCTGCGATGATTACCTATGCCTCGTATTTGGGTAAGGATCAGGATATGTTCCGCTCCGGCCATATGATTATGTGGATGAACCTGTTTGTTTCCCTGCTGGCCGGTTTGGTGATTTTCCCTGCGGTATTTGCCTTTGGTTTTGAACCCGGTCAAGGCCCTGGTTTGATTTTTGTTGTGTTGCCTGCGGTATTCATGAAAATGCCGATGGGTACATATTTGTTTGCCGTGTTCATGCTGTTAGTTGTCTTTGCGACACTGACTTCCGCGTTTTCCATGCTGGAAACCGTCATCGCAGCAACCATCCGCCAAGACGAGAAAAAACGCAGCAGCCACGCTTGGGTAACCGGCATTGCGATTTTCATAGTCGGTATCCCTTCGGCGCTGTCTTTCGGCGTATGGAGCGAGTTTAAAATTTTCGGCAAAACCATTTTTGACTTGTGGGATTTTATTATTTCTGCCGTCATCATGCCGATTGGCGCATTGAGCGTTGCCGTGTTTACATCATGGGTTCAGGACAAACGGTCTGTCCTGCGCGATGCGGGCATGGGCAGTACCATTCCGAAACAGCTGCTTTACCTGTGGTTGGGTACGCTTCGCTATCTTGCGCCGATTGCGATTATTGTCGTGTTCATCAACTCTTTGGGTTTGATTTAATCCGATAGTGAACAAACAGTCCGGCGTTGCATTGCTTCGCCGGACTGTTTGTTTAAAAATATCATTAAAAAGATCAAGGCCGTCTGAAAATTTTTCAGACGGCCTTTTTATGCTCGCTTTATTCTGAATTAGAACTTCGCTTGCAGTCTCAGCCATGCAGTACGACCGGGCTCGTTCACGCGCATGGTTTGAGTACCGGCAGACGGGTCGCCACCACGGCTGACGAATTCAGCATAGGTTTTGTTGAACACGTTGTCCACGCCGCCTTGCAATGTGGCGTATTTGCTGAATTTCCAACCGGCGTTGAGCGAGAGTACGCCAAAGCCCGAAGAAGCGCCAATGTCTTGGCCGACGATATTGCCTTGGCCTTTGCTGTAACGGTTTTGTTTGGCCACGACGCGCCATAATGCGCCCGCGCTGAATTTGCCGTTGTCAAAGGCGAGGGTATTGTTCCACTCGAGCGGCGGCGTTTGTGCCAAAGGTTTGCCGTCGGTGCGGTTTTTGCCGTGGGTGTAGGCGAGGCTGGTGCCGACTTCCCAGTTAGGCGCAAATGTCCATTTGACTTCGGCTTCGCCGCCAAAGCGAGAAGCGTTGATGTTGCGCACGCCGAAATTCATGCCTTGGCGCTCCATCATGATGAAGTCTTTGATGTCGCTGCCGAATACGGATACGGAAGCGTGGAGATTAGGACGTTTCCAGATTACACCTGCATCGATTTGTCGGTTTTGCTCTGCGCGGATGGCTTTGTTTTCAGAGCGCAGGCGTTCCCAGTAGTCAGGTGCGCGTTCGGCAATACCGAAGCCGGCATAGTATTTCAGGCCGTTGTCCGTATTTCTTTCCCAGCGCAGGAAGCCTGAGTTCAAATTGAATTTTTGATGTTTCAAAACGGGGTCGGTCACGCGCGCAGTATCGTAATGCGCTTTGACTTGGTCATGGCGCAAACCTGCTACCCAGCGTTGATTGTCGGTTTGCTGCCAAGAGGCTTCGGTGAAAATACCCCATTGTTTGAAACTTTGGTTGGGCATGTAAGGCTTGTGGCTGTAGCCGTCACCGCCGCGCTCATTGCGTGCGACATGGACGTCGTCCAGATAGTCCAAACCGGTTTGCAGGTTGAGCTTGTCCCAGTCGAAAGTGGCTTTCAGACGGCCTGTATCGGTATTGCGTTTAGGGTTGTTGGCATTTTTAATCTGCTTGCCGGCAGGATTGTAGATGGTACGCAAGCTGTATGTGTCCATCACGTGGTCGATTTCGCTTTTACCGTAGCGCAGTTCCAACTCGCTGAACCATGGGGTGAGGTTGCGTTGGGTAAAGCGGATGTTCCACGCATCACGGTCGAATTTGCTGCCGTCCATCATGCGGTCGGCGTAGGCAACCTTGGCCCTGCTGCGCTCGTATGTACCGGCAATGGTGGTGTTTTCTGTCGGGGTAACACCCAGTTGCAACATTTGGCTGTCGCGTTTGAAGTTGGAGTGAATGCGGTTGCCGTCGCCGTCTTTGTAATCGTCGGCTTCGTTATGGGAGATATTGGTACGGACGTAGCCATATTTGCCGCCGAACTCGGCTTCCAGCGAGCCGTCGCGGCGGTCGTTGCTGCCTGCGGTCAGGGTGGCGTTAATGTTGTAAGGTTTCTCAGTGAAATCAGGATCTTTACGGATAAATTGCACCGAGCCGCTGACCAAGCCCATACCTTGGGTAACGGTTTGCGGGCCTTTGGTGACCACGACTTGATCAAATGAATTTGGGTGGATATAGGCAGTCGGCGGGTCCATGCGCATACCGCAA
>CAUSHT010000028.1:0-12681 GCA_963531275.1 uncultured Neisseria sp. | reverse complement strand
GCAAGGTTTCAGACGGCCTTTTTTATGCTTTGAAAAATATTGTGATGCCGTTGATTTTGAGCCTAAGCGGTTTTGAATTTGCTCAGGTAATGCGTTCAGACGGCCTTGTCTTTATTTCAAATTGCTTGCCAACAACCAAGCCTGTGCTTCGGTGGCATCGCTGAAGTATTTTGGGTGTTGGTTGGTCAGGAGGCTGGAAAGGCGCGCGCCGAGTTTGATCCAGATGTCGTCGGTAATAACGGCAACGCGGCCGAAGTCGGTTTCATGTTGGTTGAGGAATTTGATTTGCTCGACCGCCATATCGATGGTGAAGTCTTTCAGCATGGACAAGTCCAACAGGATGTCGGGCAGATGAACTTTTTGCTTTGCGGCCAACAAGGCTTCTTCCAATTGGCGGAAATCGTCCAAAGTGAACTCGTTGTACAGCGCTACGTTTAAGCCGTAAGATTGTTCGCGGATGGAAATCATGGTGTTCTCCTTGTTAAATTATTGCTTCATCAGAAATTTTTTGATTGAGGCCGGAGTAAAACTGCTGAACACGCCGCCTGCAACAATGATAACCATGCCGGCAGCTTCCTGCCAAGTGATTTTATCGCCGAAAAGCAGTACGCCGGACAGGGCGGAGAAAACGACGGTCAGGTAGGAAAGCGAGGCAACGGTAAATTTCTTGCCGACCTTATAGGCGCGGGTCATGGCCAGTTGGGCAATCATGGCGGAGATGCCGATGCCGGCCAGATAGGGCAGGGAAGACGCGGTCAGCGGATGCCAGCCGGTAAAGCAGCTCCAAATGGCGGACATAATCAGGCCGGTAAGCGACAGATAAAACACCACGCGCCAGCCCGGTTCGCCCAAAAGCGAGAGTTCGCGCACTTGCAAATACGCCCAGCCTGACATGGCGCCGCCTGCCAAACTGACCAGTGCGGCAAATTCCTGTCCGCCTTGAAAAGATGGATTGAGCAACAGGATAACGCCGATAAAGCCCATAACCAAAATGGCTTGGGTATAAAGCGTAATTCGTTCTTTTAAAATGAAAAATGAAAAGATAGCAAGCCAGATGGAGGAGGTGTAGTTGAGCGTGACGCCTGTTGCCAGCGGCAGATGTATGACGGAATAAAGCGTGCACATCATGGCAAGCGTGCCGATGACGCTGCGGTTGAGATGGGTTTTCCAATGCGGCGTGGAAAATGTGTTGCCTTGCGCTTTGGCCATGATGCCTAAGAACAGGGTGGAGACCAGCATGCGCCAAAAGACCAGCTCGCCGCTGGAAAAGCCGAAATGTGTAGAGGCGGCTTTGACGGAGAGGTTCATGACGGTAAAGCTGAGCGCGGCAATAACCACCCATGCCGAGCCGAGCGGATCTTTTCTGATGGTTTCCATTTGATGTGTATGTAAAGCGATTTTATTAATAAGAAAATATTATACAGGTCAATCAGGCCGTCTGAAAAATATCGTTGGGTTTCAGACGGCCTTTTTATTAGAAAATAAGAATTATTATTGAGTAATGAGGTGGGTTTTTATAGAATGGAAGCCCTATTTTAAGAAAGGCTTGCCATGAAAGTATCCAATATTTCTGCTGTATTGCTGTCTGCTTTGTTTTCCGTTGCCGTTTCTGCCGCGCCTTTGGGAGAGGTTTCTTCCGAAAACGGTAAAATTTTCAGCGGCGAAAATTACATGGTTGTTAAGAAAGACATGAAGAAAGGGGAGCAGATTAAGCCGCACGATCATCCGGGTTTTAAAACGCTGATTTTTGCCGTTGGAAAAGGAAGCTTTGACGTAACGTTGAATCAGACTGAAAAACATACGGTCGGCGCAGGCTCGGTGTTGCGGTTTGGCGGCGATGCAGTGATTGAGGCAGTTGCAACCGAAGATGCGGATGTGGCAATTACTTTGATTAAGTAAACCGATAAATGATAAAAGGCCGTCTGAAAAATGATGTTTCAGACGGCCTTGTTTATTCAGTCAACTATTGCCATTAAGCGCAAATCAAATAGATGAAGCCGGAGCCGAAGATATCTGCCAAGGCGTGAATCAGGAAAAACGGCAGCAGGTTTTTGACTTTGTATTTGTAGAAGAAGTAGTACATCAAGCCGAAAACAACGCCGATAACGGTCGCCCAAAGCATGCCTTGGTAAGTATGGAAGGAGATGCGCACCAAGGTCGAATAGGCCAATGCCTGCCATTTGTATTTGTCTTCCACGCAGGTTAAAAGACCGAGGAAACAGAATTCTTCGTAAAAGCCGTTTAAAAGGCCGTAGAGGATGGCAATCGGCGCAAGGGCGGCGAATTTATCAAAAATGGATAATGGTTTGATGTATTGGAAGATTTCAGTGGTAAAGTAATTGTAGCCGCCGCTTAACGAAGTCACCGCATCGGCGGTCAGACCCATTAGGATAAAAATCACAGGCGTCCAAAACAATACGCCTAAATTAAAGCGAATCGGCAATTGTTTGAAGTCGAAACGGCGAATAATGAGGTAAATCAGAGCAATAGCAAGCAGCGTCAACTGCAGGCTCATGTTTTCAGAATAAGCTACGCCGGTTACCGCAGTATCGCGCACTTCTTCGGCAACCGCGGCTGTTTCCACTTGCGGCATCAGGCTGGCGATATAAAGTTGGGTAGAACGGTAGGCAAATTGACCGAACAGGATAGCGGTCACAATCAGCATGTCAAACCAGCGCAAATGGCGCAAAGGCTCTTTAGGGCGGATGGCGGTGAGTATGCTCATATTCTCCTCGTTACTCTAATAAATAGCGGTGCGCAATAGTTACATAAATATACAAAAATCGTCAACAATTATCACAATAAAACATAAATTAAAAATCAGACCCTTTCAGACGGCCTGAAGCGCTTCTAAAAATACCATATTTTCCGAAGGGTTTATCTTCAAAAATATGGCATAATCACTTTATTGCAAACCAAGGAATCTTATCGTGAGTCTTTCTCTGTCCCAATATCTGCTTTACCTACAATATATGTTGGCAGGTATCGCAATGACTGTAGTTTTCGGTGCCGTATATTTGCGGATTACCCCCGTCGAAGAATTGCGCCTGATTAAAAACGGCAATCTTGCCTGTGCCTTATCGTTTGGTGGCGCGTTAGTCGGTTTCTGTCTGACGCTTGCCTCAAGTATTGCCCACAGTGTCAGCTTCATCGATTTTATCCTGTGGGCCCTTGCCGCAGCCGTGATTCAGATTTTTGTCTATTTCGCCGCCACCATGATGATTAAAGGCGCTACCGCAGAACTCATCGGCAACAATGTCGCCGTCGGCGCGTTGTTTGGCGCGGTGTCCATTTCGATTGGCATTTTGAACGCTGCTTGTTTAACTTGAATGCCCATACCTTGAAATTTGTATCCTGATTTATTTTTATAAGGAGTTGAAATGTTCAACTTTATCAAGAAACAGTTTATCGACGTCATCCAATGGCCGAATCCTGATGACAGCCTGCTGATGTGGCGTTTTCCGATTGCCGATGAGGAGATCCAAAACGGTGCAAGCCTGACTGTGCGTGAGGCGCAGATGGCGATGTTTGTCGATGAGGGCGTAACCGCCGACGTGTTCGGTCCGGGGCGTTACACGCTTAATACGCAAACGCTGCCGGTACTGACCAATTTGAAAAACTGGGACAAGCTCTTTGAATCTCCGTTTAAATCGGATGTTTACTTTTTTAATACCAAACAGCAACTTGCACGAAAATGGGGTACGTCCCAACCTGTTACCGTACGCGATGCCGAGTTTGGCGCGGTGCAACTGCGTTCGTTCGGTATGTATTCTTACCGCATCAGCGATCCGGCAAAATTTTTCAAAGAAGTCAGCGGCGTGGCGGCGCAATACAGCGGCGTAGATTTGGAAAACCAGTTGCGCAATATTGCAGTCACCCAATTGGCGGCCGCGTTTGGCAGCTCCGGTATCCCATTCTTGGATATGGCGGCGAACCAAGTTTTGCTGTCGCAAAAAATCGGCGAATTGCTTGGCGCTGAATTTGCCAAGCTGGGTTTGGCGCTGGAAAACTTCACTGTTGAAAGCATTACCTTGCCTGCGTCTATTCAGGCTGCGTTGGATAAGAAAATTTCGATGGGCGTTATCGGCGATTTGGGACGCTACACCCAATATCAAACTGCCGAATCCATCCCGCTTGCGGCACAAAATGAAGGCGGACTTGCCGGAATCGGTGCAGGCTTGGGCGTAGGTGCCGGTATTGGTCAGGCGATGGCGGGAGCCATGTCTGGCATAATGCAGCCGAATACGCAACAGGCTCAGCAAAATGTTCAGCCGGCTGCCGAAGATCCGCAGGCGAAATTAGTGAAACTCAAGTCTTTGTTGGATGGCGGTTTGATTTCGCAAGAAGATTTTGATAAAGCCAAGGCTGAAGTGTTGAAACAGTTGATTGGTTAATCAATTGAAGGCCGTCTGAAAAATATCATTCAAAGAAGCGTTGAGCTGCTTCTGTGAAAAGGTTTCAGACGGCCTTTCGAATCATTTGATTGAGTCCGTTCGGCGATTTGGTTTGTTTCTAATCTGAAATCATTGATAAAGCCAGTTGATATAAACGTTAAGGCCGTCTGAAACACTTCAACCCATTCTGAAAAAGCAAATCCATGTCTCAAACTCCTTTCTTTAAAACCGACTGCCCAAGCTGCGGCGCACCTGTCGAAGCGCATTCTGCTTCTGCTGTGACGCTTGTGTGCAGCTATTGCAACAGCATGCTGGTGCGGCAAGATAACGGTGTTGTCGATTCCGGCCGCGATTCCGCATTGCTGGAAGATTTTAGTCCGCTGCAAATCGGAACCAGCGGCACATTTGTCGCACAACGCTTTACCTTGGTCGGACGGCTTCAGGTGCAATACGACGATGGCGCGTGGAATGAATGGTATGCGCTGTTTGACGACGGCAGGGCAGGTTGGCTTTCAGAGGCGGGCGATTTGTATGTGATGACTATGCCGGTCAAAATCGATAATCCGCCGAAATTTGAAGACACGCGAGCCGGATTTAGCGAGCTGACTTTTCAAGATAAGCACTATATTGCCTCCGATGTCCGCAAAATCAGCTTGAAACGCGCGGCGGCGCAGGGCGAATTGCCGTTTGTTTTAAAAGAGGATACAGAAAATCGGGTTTCCGACTGGCGTTGCGAAAACCTTTTCATCACGCTCGATTACAACAATAAAACTCCCGAAGCCTTCTTCGGGCGGATGGTAAACCTAGATGATTTGAAGCTGGAAAACACGCGCCACGAAGATGAAATTAAAGAAAGCGCAGGCCGTCTGAAAGGCAGTATTACCTCTGAAAACTGTCCTAACTGCGGCTCATCCATTCATTGGGTGAACGGTCTGACTTCCCATCTGAACTGTCAAAGTTGCGGCAGCGAATTGGCAGTCGGCAAAGATAAAGCGGAGCTTATTACCGCCAATAATCTGCGTTTGTCGCAGAATACGCTGTTTACTCTGCCTATCGGCTCGACAGGCCGTCTGAAAAATAAAGAGTTTCATGTTATCGGCGCAATCCGATATTTAGAAACAGATGCGCAGGAAACATTCGACAACCTGTTCAACGGCGCCAACCGCGTGCTCACACCCGAAGGCCAATGGTCGGAATATCTGCTTTACAACCCAACTCAGGGTTTCTTATGGCTGGTTGAAGCTGATGAAGGTTGGAATATTTCCGAAACCTTGAACGATTGGCCGCGCCTCGACCGCAACCGCCAACCGCAAGGCTATGGCAAACTTTATGACTATGGAGGTAGGGTAGAAGTCGCTGCCGGCGCCTTCTATTGGCGTATCCGAAGCGGTGATTTGAACTATTACAGCGATTACCGAGACGGACAAAGCCGTAAGCTTGGCGCAGAACTAAACAGTCACGAAATGGCATGGAGTAGAAGTACACCCATTGCTTATCGGGAAATTGCAGATGCGTTTAATTTAACCAGCCGCGCACCGCATTACACTGCAAACATGGCGGTAGACGGTATTGATAAATCATTAAGAATCATAATGACCGCCATCTTGGTTGTCGTCAATTTCCCTGCGCTTCTGACCGGTGACAGCTCTACTGCACTTACCGTCATCTTTATAGGATGCTGGTTGTTGTGGACCATGGGTAAAAAAGACGAGGACGAGGATTAACATGTCGAGAATCACTTACATCATTTTCAGCACCATCATCATCGTCATCTCCATGATCATCAGCTACGGCTCTTCTGACTCTGACGGCTCTCGTATGCACTCCGGCGGTTATTACGGCGGCAGTGGTTATTCCGGAGGCCATAAATGACCCATGTCCCCGGTAATCATGGTCTATTAGACTTATACGGCTGCGATGAAGCCATCTTAAAAGATGAAGGCCGTCTGAAAACCGCTTTGGTAGCTGCCGCACAGGCAGCAGAAGCGACTATATTGACCGAACATTTCCACACCTTCAGCGGCGCAGGCGGCATAACCGGCGTTTTGCTGCTTGCCGAGTCCCATATCAGTATCCATACTTGGCCGGAACACCGTTTTGCTGCTATAGACGCATTTATTTGCGGCGGTATGAAATTGGAAAAAGTGAAGGAAATCTTGTGCAGGGAGTTGGCAGCTGAAAGGGCTGTTTGGACGGTTGCGCAACGTGGCGAAGGTATACTAGATGATATACAACTATCGGTTGAACCATAAAATCTTTCCGGCCGTCTGAAAACATATTCAATCCGTTTTCAGACGGCCTTAAACCTTGCGCTGATTAAACTGAAATATTGACGCTATATGGAAAAAACGCCTTTTTTTAAAACTGATTGCCCAAGCTGTGGTGCGCCTGTGGAGGCGTATTCCGCTACTGCCGTAACACTGGTGTGTGGCCATTGCCGCAGTATGCTGGTTGCTAGAAGCGGTAAAGGGAGGAGCGGATATTTTGTTGCCAATTCAGGGCGTGATTCTGCGCTGCTGGAGGATTTCAGTCCGTTGCAGATTGGAACGAGAGGCGTTTTTGATGATCGGAAATTTACGCTGATTGGGCGATTGCAGGTGCATTACGATGTCGGCGCATGGAATGAATGGTATGTCTTGTTTGATGACGGGCAGACCGGCTGGCTTTCCGAGGTTGGCGATTTATATGCGATGACTTGTTTGCTTTCCCGGAAGAGGAGACGGGGGCCGAAAAATTTTAAGTCGGTGAAAGCCGGTTCTAGTTCGTTGATATTTAATGGCCAAACCTTTATTGCGTCAGATGTCCGCACCATACATTACCGTAATACTGATGCGCAAGGCGAGTTGCCGTTCAATTTATCTGGGAATCAAGCGACAGGCAAGGTTTGCGACTGGCGACGGGGCAATTTGTTTTTGACCTTGGATTATTCGACTTTTCCAATGGACTCCTACTTCGGACGCATAGTCAGTTTGGACAGTTTGAAGCTGGAAAATAAGCGCAGTGATGATGAAATCCGTGAAAGTGCAGGCCGTCTGAAAGGAGAGATTCTTTCTGAAAACTGCCCACATTGCGGCTCTCCTGTCCATTGGCCAAGTGGTGTTACTTCTTTCCTTTTGTGTCAGTCTTGCGGCAGCAGTTTGAACACGACAAAAGATACTGTTGCGTTGATGGAGGCAAATGCCCAAAGGAAAGAACAAGAAAACCTGTTTACGCTTTCCATTGGTACGACAGGCCGTCTGAACGATACAGAATATCTGATTATCGGAGCTGTAAGATTTGCCGAAATATCGTCTTATAACCAAAATCAGTCTGAATACTGGACGGAATATCTGCTTTATAACACGCAGCAAGGGTTTGCCTGGCTGATTGAGTCTGGAAAACGCTGGCGGTTGTCAGAAACCTTACACACATGGCCGGACTTTGATTCAAGTGGCAATCCTGCCGGTGAAATGTTGATTGATCATTACCGTGGGCAGGTCGAGGCAGCGGCTGGTGCTTTTTATTGGAAAGTCAAACAAGGCGATTTGCTTCATTACAAGGAATATAGCGGCAAGAAAAGTTATGGCCGGAATGTCATTCTGTGTTCTGAGCAGAGCAAGGATGAAGTAGTCTGGAGTAAAAGCAGTTCTGTGTCTTACCGTCAAATGAGAAAGGCATTCGGCCTGTCTTTTGATACTAAGGAGGTGCTCTCTTACTGGCTGAAGGGCGACAATAGAAATGTTGGGAGTCGAGATAATGTAGCCCGTATCATTGCTATGCTGATTCTTATCATCGTCAACCTTCCGGCCTGGCTGTCGCCGCACCTACGTAGTCTTGTCGGTATAGTGGTCAGTCTGTGTGCGTTGGTATGGATATGGGTTTCTGACAGATATAAAAACGATCGTGATTATGAGGCAGAACGGGTAGGGACGATTATTTTCTTTGCTTTCATCATTTTCCTTACCGTCTTGTTCAACTATGTCAAAGCGGAAGACAGCGACTCATCGCATTCCGGCAGCTCCTATCATGGTTATTCGGCAGGGCATAAATAACGTGAGATTTGTTTAACTTCATTGTACCGTTTTACTTTTATTTTTTTAGACGACCTTTTTATAAAACATGCTAACCCGCCGTCAATTTCTTAGCTATACCGCCGTGCTTGGTGCCGCCTCTGCTTTTTCTTGGCAGACTTACAAATACCTCAACCGCAAACCGCCGGTTTCTATTAACCGTGTCGGCTTGCCGTTGGGGCATTTGTTGCGCGATCGGGAATTGTTGCAAGCGCCGACCCGTCGTTATGAATGCAATACGTTGATACTCGGCGGCGGTGCGGCGGGTTTGGGGGCGTTGTGGTATTTGGCGAAGCATCATCACCGCGATGTATTGTTGGCAGAAGGGTTTGAACGTAATGGCAACA
This sequence comes from uncultured Neisseria sp., assembly GCA_963531275.1. GTDB lineage: Bacteria > Pseudomonadota > Gammaproteobacteria > Burkholderiales > Neisseriaceae > Neisseria. The sequence goes on along the minus strand of CAUSHT010000028.1, from coordinate 3,891 downwards.
ATGCCGCCTATAAATCTTCAGACGGCCTGAAAGCGCCGAGCGGTGCGCATTATTTGGCTTTGCCGTCGAAAGAAAGCGTGTATGTGCGCGAGATGTTGGCGGATTTCGGTATCTTGCAGTCGGACGGCAGCTTTAGGGAAACCGATTTGGTCTATGCGCCCGAATCGCGCCTCTTATATCAGGATAAATGGGTGGAACATTTATTGCCGAAAGAAGATGCGGATTCCAAACGGTTTTTTGATTTGATAGGCCGTCTGAAACAGGTTTACGGCGATGACGGTAAGAAAATTTTTGCCATTCCGATTGCGCTGTCATCGGCAGATGAGACATGGCGCAAACTCGATAATCTGACGTTTCAACAATGGCTTGAGCAAGAGGGCTACACCTCGCCCGAGCTTTTATGGTATCTCGATTATTGTTGCCGCGACGATTACGGACAAGGCATTGGGCAAGTGTCTGCCTTTGCCGGACTGCATTATTTTGCCGCCCGCAACAATACAGAAACCGTCCTTACCTGGCCCGAAGGTTTGGCGCATCTTTCTGAAAACCTACGCCGTCATGCCGGTTTGCAGGAAGGCTGGCAATGGCCGTCTGAAAACCGTATCCGTTTGGAGAAGCCTGCTTCGGTTAATGCTTCCGCCGTCAAAATCAAACCGCTTTCAGACGGCCGGATTGAAGTGTGGCTGCGTGATAATGCAAAAGAGGAAACCGTTGCCGTCATCGCGCAACACGTTATCTCCGCCATGCCGCTGATGGTTGCCGCCCGTATTATTGAATCTCCTGAAAAATTTGGTCTGGACATTCCCGAATACGCGCCATGGCTGGTTTCTAATTTTGAACTGCACAGTTTCCCAAAAGAAAAAAACAACAGCGAACTTGCGTGGGACAATGTGGTTTACGGCAGCCAAGGGCTGGGCTATGTTGTTGCGACCAACCAGCTTATCCGGGTTGCCCGCCCCGAACGCACGATTTTTACCGCCTACGCCGCGCTCAACCACGATACGCCGCAAGCCGTCCGCCGCCAGTTGCTTGAAGCAAGCGACAAAGAGCTGCTCCGGCTTGTCGCACAAGATCTGCTTACCGCTTACGGCGAAGGTTTTTGGCGGCACGTTTCCCATGTTGACATTACCGTTCGCGGACATGGCATGAGCGTGCCGAAACCCGGCTATTTAAGCGATGAGGCTTTATTAAAAATCAGAAACCGAAATACTGGATTATTGTTTGCACACAGTGACTTAAGCGGCTATTCGGTATTTGAAGAGGCTTTGTATTGGGGTGTGGAAGCAGCACGGAAAGTGTTAGGAAAAGGATAATTAGAATGAGGCGGATATTCGGCTAAATTTCTGTTTACATTCAAATTTCAATTTTAAAAGGAAACTATATGAAATATTTGAGTTTTTCTCTGATTTTTGCCTTAGGGTTAGGGAGTGCGGCATTTGCCTCTGCTGAAAAAATACTGCCTCTGAACGAAACAGGCTGCATTGACCAACCCTTACAGGTTAAACGTGGCCAAGTGTATGGTTTTAATAGCTCGGCAGATGCCGGTTTAGTGCTTTCATTCGCGCCTGTCAGTTCCGGTGTCGTTGTAAAAGACCCGAAAGGCAAACGGATTGCTTTGGAAATAGGGGCTGATGGTGATACGCCTGAAAACCGCTTCAGCTTTGCCGAAATTGATCAGAAAGGACATTACACTATCCGCTTCCCGAGGGCAGGTAAGATTGAATCTTTGTGTGTCAATGCCGCCAGTTAGGATAAATATCAAGCTGAATAATGCTTGATTCAGTATGCTTGCAGTAAAGAAAAGGCCGTCTGAAATCATATTCAGACGGCCTTTTCTTTTTTAACCTATAACCTGATTAGGCTTTTGGTTTCAAAGCGGCAGCTTCGCGAGCCAGACGGGTGATGGTATCCCAGTCTTTGTTTTTGATGGCTTCTTTCGGAGTCAGCCATGAGCCGCCGACGCACAAGACATTAGGCAGCGCCAAGTACTCGGGGGCAGTTGCCAGGCTGATGCCGCCGGTCGGGCAGAAGCGCACGTCGGCGTAAGGGCCGTATAGGGCTTTGAGCATGGCTTTGCCGCCAACGACTTCGGCAGGGAAGAGTTTGAGGGTGTCGATGCCGTGTTCCAAAGCCAGTTGGACTTCGCCCGGAGTGGCAACGCCGGGAATCAGGGGGATGCCACTGTTGTGGCTGGCTTTAGCAAGGGATTCGTGCAAACCCGGGCTGATGGCAAAAACCGCACCTGCGTCTTCGACGGCTTTGAGTTGCTCGGGGTTGGTAACCGTACCTGCGCCGACGATGGCGTTGGGCACTTCTTTGGCAATCAGGCGGATGGCGTCGAGGCCGACGGGGGTGCGCAGGGTGATTTCGAGGGTGGGGATGCCGCCTTCGACAAGGGCGTGGGACAAATCGACGGCGGTGCTTAAGTCGTCAATCGCCATCACAGGCACAACTGCGCCGGCGGTCAGGATTTCGCGTGGGGTCAGTTCGGACATTTCAGTTCTCCAAGTGGGATAGGGGCATTTTTGTTGAGGTCAAACGGGAAGGGGCTAAGTTTTCAGACGGCCTTTTTGAAAAATGGGGGAGAAGTTGCTTATTCGCGGGCAAAGCCCACGCTGCGTCTGATCCGTTTAAACAGCTTTTATAATTTTTCAGACGACCTTCTGTTTTAAAAGGCCGTCTGAAACGGACATCAGGCAAATTCGCCGCCGAAGCTCATGGCACCGGTTTCTGCGCTGCTGGTCATGCTGCGGAAGTTGGCGAAGAGTTCGCGGCCGCAGCCTTGTTGGTTTGCGCTCAAGTCGATGTGTTCGACTTCGCGGGCGTTCCATTCGGCTTCGTCAATCAGGACGTTGAGTTCGCCGGTAACGGAGTCGAAGCGGATCAGGTCGCCGGTACGGATTTTGGCGATGTTGCCGCCCATCAAGGCTTCAGGCGTCATGTGGATGGACGCAGGCACTTTGCCGGATGCGCCGGACATACGGCCGTCAGTCAGCAGCGCTACTTTGAAGCCTCGGTCTTGCAAGATGCCCAAAGGCGGAGTCAGTTTGTGCAATTCGGGCATACCGTTGGCGCGCGGGCCTTGGTAGCGGACGACGCAGACAAAATCGCGTTCCAACTCGCCGCGTTCAAACGCAGCCAACACTTCGCGTTGGTCGTTGAACACGATGGCGGGCGCTTCGATGATGCGGCAGCCTTCGCGCACGGCGGACACTTTAATCACGCCGCGACCGATGTTGCCTTTCATCAGGCGCAGGCCGCCGTCCGGGGAGAACGGGTTGTCGGCTTTGCGCAGGATGTCGTCGTTGCCGCTGGTTTCGGGGGCTTCGCGCCATTCGAGTTTGCCGTCGATGAGGAAAGGCTCTTTGGTGTAGTGGCGCATACCGTGTCCGACGACGGTATCGACATCGTCGTGCAACAGGCCTGCGTCCAGCAATTCGCGGATAACGAAAGGCAGGCCGCCTGCTGCGGTAAAGTGGTTCACGTCGGCTTTGCCGTTGGGGTACACGCGGATCAGCAGCGGGATGATGGAAGAAATTTCGTCGAAGTCGTCCCAGTTTAAAATCACGCCTGCGGCGCGCGCCATGGCGACGAGGTGCATGGTGTGGTTGGTAGAGCCGCCGGTTGCCATCAGGCCGATCAGGGCGTTGATGAAGGATTTTTCGGTCAACATTTCACCCAATGGTTTGATGGTGCCGTTTTTAATGCCGCGCGCGAGGTGTCCGGCAGCGTAGCGGGTCAGGGCTTCGCGCAGGTCGGTGTAAGGGTGGACGAAGGCGGCGGCAGGCAGGTGTACGCCCATCATCTCCATCATCATTTGGTTGGAGTTGGCGGTGCCGTAGAAGGTACAAGTACCCGGGCTGTGGTAGGAACCCATTTCGCTTTCAAGCA
>CAUSHT010000027.1:0-12866 GCA_963531275.1 uncultured Neisseria sp. | reverse complement strand
GTAACCGGTAACGTCCTGCGCGACTACCTGACCGACTTGTTCCCAATTTTGGAACTGGGTACCAGCGCGAAAATGCTGTCTATCGTTCCATTGATGAATGGCGGCGGTATGTTTGAAACCGGCGCGGGCGGCTCCGCACCGAAACATGTTCAACAATTCCTCGAAGAAAACCACTTGCGTTGGGACTCTTTGGGCGAATTCCTCGCACTCGCCGTATCGTTTGAACATCTGGCGCAAAAAACCGGCAACGCCAAAGCCCAAGTCCTCGCCGACACTTTGGATGCAGCCACCGAAAAACTGCTGTTGAACGACAAATCGCCTAAACGCAAAGCGGGCGAACTCGACAACCGCGGCAGCCATTTCTACCTCACCCTCTACTGGGCGCAAGAATTGGCAGCACAAGACAAAGATGCCGAACTGAAAGCCGCATTTGCGCCATTGGCAGCCGCTTTGACTGCCGACGAAGCCAAAATCGTTGAAGAACTCTCTGCCGTACAAGGCAAAGCGGTCGACATCGGCGGCTACTACGCAGCCAATCCTGAAAAAGCAGCACAAGCAATGCGTCCAAGCGCAACCTTTAATCAGGCCTTATCAGCCTTATAATTAAAGCAATAAAAGGCCGTCTGAACTTTCAGACGGCCTCAAACCTTATGGAAACACAATGAAAAAAACCATTCTTTCTCTTACTCTCCTCATCAGCGCTCCGGCTTTGTGGGCATTTTCCCCTGCCGAATTGGCACAAACCCTGCAAAAACCGCAAAACGTACAAGGCAATTTTGTCCAACAACGCCAGCTCAAATCCCTCAGCAAACCCATGACCACCAGCGGCAGCTTTACCCTTGTCCCACAAAAAGGCCTGCTCTGGAAAATGCAAAAACCATTTGAAACCACCCTGCGCGTGCGTTCAGACGGCATCATGCAATGGAACGGCAGCCAATGGGTCAACCCAAACGCCAGCAAGCTCAACGGCCAAAGCCGCCAAATCAAACTCTTCCTCGACCTTTTGGGCGGCAATACCCAAGGCTTGGAAAAACAATTTGATTTGAAATTAAACGGCAACGAGAAAAAATGGACGTTGACCTTAACTCCGAAAACCGCCATTACCCGTCAAATCTTCAACCGTATCGAAATCAACGGCGATACACTGGTGCGTAAAATCGAATTGGACGAAAAGCAAGGCGACAAAACCATCATGCAGTTCAACCAAATCCAAACCGATAAAGCCTTGGACAGCTTCAGCCGTACCGCCCTCTAAATTGTCTATTCCAACAAAAGGCCGTCTGAAAATAGATTTCAGACGGCCTTTTATATTAATCGGCAGAAGGCTGTTGCCCTTTTCGTTCCGCCTTTCTGGCTTCGCGAATGGCTTTAAGTTCGGCCTCTTTCTGTCTGGCTTTTTTCAGCCAAGCCTCCCATTGGTTTGGCGTTTCCAGCGTGATTCTGCCGATTTTTCCTTCGCGGAAATCAGTCAGGATATTTTCGGCGGCCTTTTGATAGTTGATCCGTCCGCCGCTCAAAACCGCACCGCGTTTTTTGGCAATCCACTCCAGCCAAGAAGTATCGTCCCAATGGCTGCTTGGATCTTTGTCGGCTTGATAGCGCTCTTGCAATAGAGCCAGATAATGGCGGCGGAGGTAATCCAAAAGCTCAAGCGCCACTTCTTCTTCATCCAACGCGTTACGTCCGACTGCACCGCCGGCTGCAAGGTTGTAACCGCCTTCTTCAACGATAATTTTTGGCCACAACATACCCGGGGTATCGTAAAGCCAGAAATCGTCGGCAAGGAAAAGGCGCTGTTCGGCTTTAGTAATACCGGGTTCGTTACCGGTTTTGGCAGATTTTTTGCCAATCATACCGTTAATCAAGGTGGATTTGCCGACGTTGGGAATACCGCAAATCAGGACACGCAGCGGCTTCTCGATACCTTGGCGATGCGGAATCATGGCGCGGCAGGCTTGGGTAATTTTGCCATGCGCGCCGGTTTCGGAAGAATCCAGCGCAATGGCGCGGGTATCTTGGCGGCTGTTGTAGTGTTCGAGCCAAACTTTGGTGCGCTCGGGATCGGCAAGGTCTTGTTTGTTTAAGATTTTCAATTTGGGCTTGCCTTTGGACAACTGGGCAAGCAAGGGGTTTTCGCTGGAAGCAGGCATACGCGCGTCCAGCATCTCAATCACCATATCAACGCTTTTAATGCGTTCGGCAATGGCTTTTTTTGCCTTGTTCATGTGGCCGGGAAACCATTGGATAGCCATGTCTTTTTATTCTTTCTATTCGTATCTGAGGCCGTCTGAAAAATCATTGTTTTTCAGACGGCCTCGGTATTTGGATAATCGGTCAATCAGGATTTAGAGGTTGCCATGCTCGTAACTGTAATAACCTGCTTCATCCATACATTGCTCAAACGTCTTGGACGTATTGCCACGTTTACCTTGTGATTTGCAGGTATTGATTTGGCGGGAAACTTCGGCTTCACTTGCGCCGGTGCGGTGCCAACGGTAAGCAGTGACAGGCTCTGTTGCACAGGCGGTCAAGATAAGCAGGGATAATGCGGTCAGACTGATTTTTTTCATGATTTCTTCCTTTGAGGCCGTCTGAAACGGCAAGTTAGCGTCCTGCCAAGCTTTGTGCCTGACGGTGGCGGACAAGGAGTTCGTAACGACCTTTGAGGCGCTCGGCCAGTTTTTCTACAACATAAACGGAACGATGCTGACCGCCAGTACAACCGATGGCAATCGTTACATAACTGCGGCTCTCTTGTTGCAGGCGCGGCAGCCAGCGGTTTAAGAAATGCTCAATATCATCAACCATTTCTTGAACCAAAGGCTGCTGGCCCAAGTAATCTTGAATGGGTTTGTCCATACCGGTAAAGGGGCGCAATTCCGGATCGTAATACGGATTGGGCAGGCTGCGCATGTCAAACATAAAGTCGGCATTGTTGGGAACGCCGTATTTGAAACCAAAGGATTCAAGAATAACCAGCAAACCGATGCGTTCAATGTTGAGCCATTGTTGCACGGCATAACGCAGCTGCTGCGCGTTCATTTTGGACGTATCAATGCAATATGCAATGTCTTTGAGCGGAAAGAGCCATTCGCGTTCTTTTTGCAGGCTTTCCAACAAGGTCAGATTATGGCCTGACAAAGGATGGCCGCGGCGGGTTTCCGAGAAGCGGCGTACCAACACGCCCTCTTCCGCTTCAATAAAGAGGACTTCGACTTGATGCCCTTCATGACGCAAATATTGGATTTGCTCTTGCGCTTCCTGAATATTGATACCGGAACGGATGTCAACGCTGACACCGAGTTTGGTTTCATCGGCACGTTCGATGTGGAGCGAAACCAACGACGGAAGCATTTCCAAAGGAAGGTTATCGACACAGTAATAGCCCAAATCTTCAAGCTGCTTGAGGGCTACGGATTTTCCTGAGCCGGATAAGCCGCTAATCAGGACGATTTTCATGGTTTTGTTCGTTTTCTTTGAGTTGTGTTTGATGGCGTTCGAGGAATTCTTTGGTGCTGTCTTTACCGCGCAATTGAAGGATGTAATTGCGCACTGCAGCTTCAACCAATACTGCTAAGTTTCGACCGATTGCAACAGGCAGGGTAACGGAACGGACGCTGACGTTGAGGATAGATTCTGTTTCGGTACGGATGCTCAATCGATCGAGTTGTTTCATGTATCCGTCGTCGGCCGGAACCAAATTGATAATCAGCTGGAGGATTTTTTTCGGACGGATGGAGGTTTCACCAAAAATATGGCGGATATTGAGTATACCCAAACCGCGTACTTCGAGGAAATCACGCAGCATAGGCGGACAACGGCCTTCCAGCATTTCCGGGCCGGTACGGAAGAGCTCGACCGCATCATCGGCAATTAGGCTGTGCCCACGCGAAATCAGCTCCAATGCCAATTCGCTCTTACCCAAGCCGGACTGCCCGGTAATGAGTACGCCCACTTCAAATACATCCAAAAATACGCCGTGCTTGATGGTAGAAGTTGCCAATGTGCGTTGCAGATAAATCCGCAAAACGTCCATCAAGTGCGGGCTTTCCTGTTTGGAAGTCAGTAAGGGGATACTGTTGGTATGGCAATAATCGCGCAATTTGGGCGAAACCGGCAAACCGTTGGCGACGATGACCAAAGACATGGGGATGTCGAAAAGCTCGCCGAAATCATAGTTGAGTTCGCCCGATTCCAGACGGCGTAAATATTCGGCTTCGGCTACGCCGACAACTTGAATTTGGTTGGGATGGATAAAGTTTAAGTGGCCGACCAAGGCCAAGACGGGTTTATCGGCTTCGACACCGATACGGTTGTCCGCGCCGGAATTGCCGGCAGCCCAAGCAAGTTCGAGTTTGTGCTGATTGTCGGAAAACAGGCGGCGGACAGATATGCTGGGCATGAATTACTCTTCGGTCAGGAGTGTGCGTACTTCTTCGGCAGAAGTCGCGGCCATCAATGCTTCACGGACGGCTTTTTGAGAGAATCTGCCGGCCAGTTTGGACAAGACTTCCAAATGTTCGCCGGTAGCGTTTTCAGGCACAAGCAGGATGAAAATCAGGGAAACGGGTTTGCCGTCGGGCGCATCAAAGGCGACCGGCTCTTTGGTACGGATAAACGCACCGGTGGCTTTTTTCACGCATGCGTGACGGCCGTGGGGAATCGCCACCCCCTGTCCCAAACCGGTCGAACCGAGTTTTTCACGGGCAAACAGGCAGTCGAACACGTTGGCATTCGGTAATTCTGCTTCATTCTCCAGCAGCTGTGCGGCCTCTTCAAACAGACGCTTTTTGCTGCTGACTTCCAAATCCAAAACGATATGGGACAAAGGTAAAATTTCGCCGATCAGGCTCATATGTATCTCTTTTAAATGTCGCAAAACAATGGGATTGTACCGATTGTCGGTGCAAATCTCAATCCTGAAGGCGTAATTTACACTCGTCCCGCTAACATTTTCCATGTTGTTTTTGATATTTTTTAACGAGCCGAAAATAATCCAACCATTTGATTATGATTGATTTAAAGTAAAAATTCTATCATTAGTCAAACTATGATTCAAATGAAAAGGGGTATGTCCGGCATACCCCTTTTCCCTTCTTTTCAGACGGCCTCAACCTAGTTTTTTTAAAACAGTTTGGAAACCAAAAACAACCAGAAATAATGGCAGACCAATCCGCAAAACCACGCCAAACCGATGCGGTTGTTGGCCAAAAACGTTTGGAAACACAACTGGCGATCGCGCGTACAGATGGCGGCATACTGCTGATACTGCCAATAAACGGTTACCGGCAATACCAGCCAATAAGGCCAAGTTGCACCGATTTTGATACCCAGCACCGCCATCAATACCGTAAACCAAAAATGGCAAAGCATGGTTGCGCTAATGTCGTGATGGCCAAATGTGATTGCCGAAGTTTTAATGCCGATTTTCAAATCGTCTTCTTTGTCCGCCATGGCATAAATCGTGTCGTAAGCCAGCGTCCATAAGGCATTGGCGGTAAACATCAGCCACGCTTCGGGAGGCACTCGGCCTTGCACGGCGGCAAAGGCCATGGGAATGCCGAACGAAAATGCCAGTCCTAAATAAAACTGCGGCAACGGGAAAAAGCGTTTGGTAAAGGGATATGTGACGGCCAGAAACAAGGCCGGAAGGCTCATCAGCCAAGTAAAGCGGTTGAGCGGCACCAGACACAAGGCCGCCATCAGACACAGCATGACGGTCAAAAGCAGCGCTTCGGTTTTGGAAACCAAACCTTTGGCAAACGGGCGGTTTTTGGTGCGCTCTACTGCGCCGTCAAAATTGCGGTCGGCAAAGTCATTCACCACGCAACCTGCGCTGCGCATCAGAAATGTACCTGCGGTAAAGGCAATAAAAATATCCGCGTCGGGAACACCTTTAGACGCAATCCACAATGCCCAATAAGTCGGCCACAGCAAAAGCAGGGTGCCGATGGGTTTGTCGATGCGCATCAGTTTGGCGTATATCACCATCCGCCCGACAGCGTAACGCGGTAGAAATTGTAGGAAAAAGCGCCGTATGTTCATTGGTGTAATGTGTCGTTGTATATGTATTGATGCTGAATGAAAGGCATTTTAGAGCCTTAGCTCTTATTATAATTTATTGCCGTCTGAAATCAAACGAATCTTAACGATTTAATTTGTTGTATTATAACAGAATTATGACAAATATCGGCAATCAGTTTTCTTTTCAGACGGCCTTAGCGGTATAAATCTATTAATTTCAATAAGAAATATTCTGTTAATTCCAATATTTCGCCGTTCCAATCGAAATACGAACGGCGCGCAATAACAGGCCGTCTGAAAGATGGATGGCCGGAATCTTCAAAACGAAGAAACTCAAAATCCGAACGTTTCAACGGCAATGTACCATCAAACAGTCTCTCGCCCAAAGGCTGCGTTCCGCAATCCAATAATTCTGTCCATAGACGGCTATCCGGCCGGCACGCGCTTCTGGCTTGTATCACTGTTTCGCCGTCCAGTTTGAGCAAAACATCGCGTACAAAGATTTCGTCTCCGTTTTCCGCACCCTTCGTCAAACCCAAATACACCGGCTCGACTGAAAAATCCTTACCGGAAGCGCGTAAAGCGGCGGTTAGCGAAGAAACTGTCAGCAGATGTCCGACCTTAGACGACAAAAGGCTTGAAGCTTCGGCATGTGAACAAAGCGTGCCACGCGGTATATCAAGCTCCATCTGACACCTCTGTCTTGGCCAACTCCTGCCATTGGGCTTCGGGAAACTCATCTTTCAGACGGCCTTTAAGATATTCCAAGGTATCGCCGGCAACGGTTTCATCTTTGCTGTCGTGAATATGGTTGAAAATCAGGCTGTGTAATCGGATGCCGTATTGTTTGAGCGCGGCGAAGCTGAGTAAAGTATGGTTAATACTGCCAAGCCGTCCGCTGGTAACGAGGATGACGGGATAAGCCTGTTGCTGAATATAATCAATGGTCAACAAATCTTCCGTCAGCGGAACCATCAAACCGCCCGCGCCTTCGACCAAGACAATCTCATATTGCGCCGCCAATTCTTGAGTAGCGGTACGGATTTTGTCCAAGTCCAAAGCCCTGCCGTCCAGTCGGGCGGCGAGGTGTGGCGAGGCGGGATAGCTGAAGATTTTGGGCATGGTCAGCCCTTGTTTGTCGGCTTCCTGCATGGGTATGCCCATGATTTTACGGTGGACGGCGATGTCTTCAGCGATGTTTTGGCAACCGGTTTGCACGGGCTTTTGCGTAATCACGCTTTTGCCTTGTTGCAATAATTGTTTTGCCAACATACCGGTGGCGACGGTTTTGCCGATGTCCGTGTCTATGCCGCTGACGAAGTAAACGCCTTTCATTTGCTGTGTTCCTTCAAGATTTGTACGGTTTTATCGGCAAGTTCGGTCAAGAGGCCGTCTGAAATAATGTAAGGCGGCATCAAATACACCAGCCTGCCGAATGGGCGCACCCAAATCCCCTGCGCCACGCAATCCGCTTGAAAACGCGCCATATCCACGCCTTTTTCCAGCTCGATCACCCCGATGGCACCCAAAACGCGCACGTCTTTCACGCCGCGAATGTCCCATGCGGTTTTCAGACGACCTTTTAGAATGCTTTCGATGCGGCGGATATTTGCCTGCCAATCTTGAGACAAAAGCAGTTTGACCGAAGCGCAGGCAACGGCACACGCCAGCGGGTTCGCCATAAACGTCGGTCCGTGCATAAACACGCCCGCTTCGCCGCGCGAAATCGTTTCTGTGACCTTTTGCGAAGTGATTGCCGCCGCCAGCGTCATATAGCCGCCGCTCAAGCCCTTGCCGATACACATAATATCCGGCACAACACCCGCGTGTTCGCAGGCAAACATCTTGCCTGTACGCCCGAATCCGGTGGCGATTTCATCAAAAATCAAAACAATATCAAATTCGTCGCACAAATCGCGCAATCCGCGAAGATACTGCGGATGATAAAAATACATGCCGCCCGCGCCCTGCACGACCGGTTCCAAAATAAAGGCGGCGATATCCGCATGATGCGCTTCAAACAAGGCGCGGACAGGCTGCAAATCCACCTCGTCCCATTCATCGTCGAAACGGCTTTTCGGATTATCGACAAAATAACGCTGCGGCAGAGCGCTGCCGAAAATATGGTGCATCCCCGTTTCCGGATCGCAGACGGACATCGCGTTCCAAGTATCGCCGTGATACCCGCGCCGCACCGTCGCAATATTCTGCTTTTCCGTCAAACCCCGTGCCTGCTGGTATTGCACCGCCATTTTCAGCGCGACTTCTACCGAAACCGAACCCGAATCTGCATAAAAAATACGGTCTAGCCCCTGCGGTAAAATCCCGACCAACAATTTGCCCAGCTCCACCGCCGGCTCGTGCGTCAAACCGCCGAACATCACATGCGACATTTGCTTAATCTGCGCCTCAACCGCCTGATTCAAAACAGGATGATTGTAGCCGTGTATCGCACACCACCAAGACGACATCCCGTCAATCAACCGAGTGCCGTCCGCCAATTCGATGTGCACGCCCTCCGCACGGCGAACCGGATAAACAGGCAACGGGTCGGTCATGGATGTATAGGGATGGAGCAGATGGGCGCGGTCGAAATCGAGCAGGGAAGAATGTTCAGACATGTTTAAAACAATGGTTTGATTAGTCTCATTATTATATAACATATTTTCTATTTCAGACGGCACGTCTTCCGTACTGCATCAACGCCAATCCACCCACCGCCGCCAAACAGCCGGCAACCAAGGAAGCATGCAATGCTTCGCCCAAAAACCAAGCGGAACACAAAATACCGAATACCGGCACCAAAGTGATGTACGCTGCCGCGCTGCCTGCGCCCAAAGTTTTCACGCCCTCAAAATACCACGCATAGCTCAAGACCGTTGCACCGACAGACAAGCCAATCAAAGCAAACCAGCCCCTGCCGTCCATTTCGGCAAGCATACCAAACGGCAGGCCGTCTGAAATCAACGCAGGCGGCAACAACATCATTGCACCCAGCCAAGCGGTGGCCACAGTGACCGTCAGCGCATCAATCCCCCGCAACACCGCCCTGCCTATCATCGTATAAGTAACCAAACAGCAAAGGCTACAAAATACCAGCACTTCGCCCCACCCTATGCCACCGCCCGACAAAAATGCCGCAATCTCGCCATGCGTGACCGCCCATATCGAGCCTGCCACTGCCAACAACATACCCGACACAATCTTGCCGTTGAGTTTCTCACCAAACAACAAAGCCGCAAAAAACATCGTCAGCACAGGATTGAACGTGACCAATACCGTCGCCCTTGAAGCAGGAATCCGTTGCAAACCCAGCATAGACAACACAGTAAAACCAAATACGCCGAATGCCGCCGCCAGTGCCAATCCAAGCCATTGTTTGCGCGACAAAACCGCCAAAGTACGCAATCGATACCGTGTAAACAGCCAGCCCAAAAGCAAGATTGCCGCCGTCAAAAAGCGCAGCATACCACCCGTTAAAGGCGGCAGCGCTTGTCCCAACATCCGCCCCATCGGCCAAGATGCGCCCCAAAACGCCGCCATGCCCAATAGTTTTAGATGGATTGCTAAATGTTTCATGGTGATGGATAACTTGAATAATCGGTTTAGAAAGCGTACAAGCTCAGTTTGGAAGGATAAATTTCCTTAGCCGCCGATACTTGATAGAGTTTGCGCGGATAAAATACTACGCTGAATCATTACGGAAACAAAGGCCGTCTGAAAGACTGAAATCCAGCTTTTTCAGACGGCCTTTGCTGCTCAATCAATAAGGCTTACAACTCAATGCCTTTGAGTTTTGCCACGGTATTAATGTCTTTATCACCGCGGCCGGAGAGGTTGACCAAAATCACTTGGTCTTTGCTCATTTTCGGCGCGTTTTTCACCGCCCAAGCAACGGCATGGCTGGATTCCAGCGCAGGAATAATGCCCTCGAAACGGCAGAGCAAGTCAAAGGCTTCGAGTGCTTCGTCGTCTTTGGCGACGGTGTATTCGACGCGACTGATGTCGTTCAGGTGGCTGTGTTCCGGGCCGATGCCGGGGTAATCCAAGCCTGCGGAAACGGAGTGCGTCCCCAAAACTTGACCGTTTTCGTCCTGCATCAGGTAGCTGCGGAAGCCGTGCAATACGCCGATGGGGGCTTTGCTGGTAATCGGTGCGGCGTGGTCGGGGGTATCCACGCCCAAACCGCCGGCTTCCACGCCGATGAGGCGCACGTTTTCTTCTTCGATATAGGGGTAGAACAAACCGATGGCGTTCGAGCCGCCACCTACACAGGCAACGGCAACGTCAGGTTGGCGACCGATGGCTTCCAACATTTGTTCTTTGGCTTCATTGCCGATCACGCATTGGAAATCTCGTACCATTTCAGGATACGGCGCAGGGCCCGCTGCAGTGCCGATGATGTAGAACGTATCGTCCACGCGGGCGACCCATTCGCGCATGGCTTCGTTCATCGCGTCTTTCAGCGTGCGGCTGCCGCTGTCGACGCTGACCACGTTCGCACCCAATAATTTCATGCGGAACACGTTGGGCATTTGACGCTGGATATCGTCCGCGCCCATGTACACGTCGCAAGTCATGCCGAAGCGGGCGGCGACGGTGGCGGAGGCCACGCCGTGCTGACCCGCGCCGGTCTCGGCGATGACGCGTTTTTTGCCCATGCGGCGGGCGAGTAATGCCTGACCGATGGTGTTGTTGACTTTGTGCGCGCCGGTGTGGTTCAAATCTTCACGCTTCAGCCAGATTTGCGCGCCGCCCAAATGCTCGGACAATCGCGCGGCATGGTAAACAGGGCTGGGACGGCCGACATAATGTTTCAAATCATGGCGGAACTCTTCCCAAAATAAAGGATCTTCTTTCGCTGCTTTATAGGCTTCTGCCAATTCTTGCAAAGCCGGAATCAGGGTTTCGGAAACGTACAGGCCGCCGTGTTCGCCGAAAAAGCCGTTCTCGTCGGGAGCGTGATAATTTTTCATGGGATTTTTCCTTGTTCGTTTTATGATTTCAGACGGCCTGATTCAGTACAAGGCCGTCTAAAAGTAAAATTGTCAGCAATTATAGCCGTTTTCCATTCATCTTGTCGGCAACTAATTGAATAATAATATCAGCAGACAAAATAGGAACAACAGCGTACAGCTCGATGTTGCAACCAATGCCGTACCCAACGGCGGCGCAATATGTTTTTCTTCGCTTTTGTTTCTCAGGCATATTTTTAATGCCAACATCCCCAGCCACAGTGCCAGCAACCAACAACCCAGAAAGTTAAGCACCAGCAAAGCAATAATCAACTCATCGGTATTTATAGTGCTTGCATTCAAAAATATCCAATTAAGGCCTTTAACAGACATAATGACTGCAGATATTTGTATCACATACAAAAGCGTTCCGCCCAACAATACCCTGATGTGCCATTGTTTGGCCTTCAGCCATACTGAGACGACATTAACAAGCCACCACAACGCCATAAACGTCATTAAAGAAATTTCATAACGGTCCATCGCCCTACTCCTGAAAAACAGTCAATCCAGCCATTTCAAAAAAAGCCCGATACGCCGCCGCTTTTTTCGCCAAACTCAAAGGATAGGCACGAGAAGTCGAAGGCAGGCGCGTCAGAGTCAAATCACGTCCAGCATAAGGAAACGGTACTGTTTCGCCTGTCTTCGGCATTTTCATACCGCTGCCCTGAATCTCCAACAAAACTTCGGTTGCCTTGCCGCCGGTGGTGCAAAGATGGCGGCACTCGTGCATTTGCGCCAATACTGCTGCCAAATCGACGGTTTCTATCACTTTTAAAAACTTATCCGAAGCATTGCCATGTTCGCGTATTGCCTTCAACACGGTCGGACAGGATGCAATTCCCTTCTCACTCAAAAACGCTTTGATTTTATCGGCATCAAACGCTTTCTCGCCCTGCTTTTGAAAATGCGCCGCATCACCGAAAAACACCAGCCCATACACACGCCACATATCGTTTTGAAAATTCGGATAATGAAACTGCATCGCGTGTTTTTCTTCTTTAGGCGGAAACGTCCCCATCATCATGACTGTTGCCTGCGGGGGCAACAAGGCTGCGAAGGGGTGGGACTCAACGATTGGCTCTTGCATATCTGTATTCCGGTTGTTTTTCATTCAAACAAAATTTCAGACGGCCTTTACTGCTTGAATAAACGCCGCCATTTTCTCCCTACTCTTAATCCCGCCGGAGATTTCCACGCCGCCGGACACATCCACCGCCGCCGCGCCACTGATTTTTACCGCTTCGGCAACGTTTTCCGCAGTCAATCCTCCGGCAAGTATCCACGGTTTGTCGATATTGCCGTGCAACATGGTCCAATCGAAACTTTGTCCCGTACCGCCATATTCGGTCGGATGATAAGTATCAAACAGCAAGGCACGGGCATTCGGGAATTTGGCACAGGCCGTCTGAATATCGGCAGCGGACTGTACGCGCACAGCCTTCAAATACGGGCGGTCAAACCGACGGCAAAAATCATCGTCTTCATCGCCATGAAACTGAATCACATCTATCGGCACTTGACGCAAAATCTCGCGGATGGTTTGCTCGTTTTCATTCACAAACAAGGCCACCACCGATACAAACGGCGGCAGGTTTTTCACAACTGCCTGCGCCTGCCCAATACTCACTGCCCGTTTACTCTTGGCGTAAAACACCAGCCCGATGGCATCCGCGCCCAATTCGGCCGCGGCCAGCGCATCTTCAGGTCGGGTAATACCACAAATTTTAGTGCGTATGGTGTTCATGGGGATTGCCTTTTTAAACAGATGGGTCGGATATTATATAAGTTTAAGGCCGTCTGAACATGAAATATCAGGTTCAGACG
>CAUSHT010000026.1:0-13476 GCA_963531275.1 uncultured Neisseria sp. | reverse complement strand
GCCACACCTGTCGCGCCCATATAGCCGATAAACAGGTAAACCACTGCCAAACAAGAAGCCGCCAACACGCCCGAAATCGTCGTGGTCTTCAGCAAGTCCGCGCGGTTGTCCACGCCCATGGCGCGAACGGCATCGATGACGATAATGGCAAACACCAGCGAAGCCAGCGCGTCCATGGTGCCGTAGCCTTCCAAAATGCCTTTAACCAACGGATGAGTGGCAAAATCGCCTTGCGCCGCCTGCGGCATACCCATCGGGTTAATAGCGGCATAGCCGACCAATATTGCAATTGCCAGCAACAAAACGGGCGTGAGGATTTTACCGATACGGTCAACCAGCTTACCCGGAGAAATCGACAGCCAATAAGTCATGCCGAAAAACACCAGGCTGAATACGGCCAATGCGATGTTTTTCCAAGATTCGTCAATGAAAGGGGAAATCGCAGTTTCAAAAGACACAGTCGCCGTACGCGGCATGGCAAACAGAGGGCCGATTGCCAGATAAAGCGCAGTGGCAAAAGTCACGCCGTACCAAGGCGCAACACGGGAAGCCAATGCCTCCACATCGCGCGAGCCGGAATAGCCGACGGCAATCACACCCAGCAATGGCAAACCCGCCCCTGTCAGCAAAAAGCCAAACATAGCCGAAAGCCAGTTTTCACCGGCCTGCTGCCCTAAAAAAGCAGGAAAAATCAGATTCCCCGCCCCAAAAAACAGGGCAAACAACATTAAGCCCACTGCCCATAAAGAAGCTTTGTTATGACTTGTCGTTGAATCCATTTTAGTTCTCTTTATTCAAATTCTCGTTATCGGTTTGATCGGCTTCAAGGCCGTCTGAAAGCATTTCAGCTTCGTTTGTTTCCAAACCGTCTTTCAGGCTGATTTCAATTTCCCCATAATTTTCAGGCTGCACGATACGCACCAAGCCTTCTTTAGCCAATTCCAGCAATGCGATAAAATTGACCACCACATATGTCGCGCCCTGCTCCGGCTTAAACAAATCGCTAAACTTACTGATACCGCTTTCGTTCAAACGGCGCAAAATCGCCGTCATCTGCGCGCGCACGGAAATGGTTTCCCGCACCACTTCATGACTGCGCGTATGCTTGGCACGCGACAAAATACCCAACCAAGCCTGCGTCAAATCGGCAACGTACACTTCCGGCAACTTCGCTTCGACCGCAATTTCCAACGGCAGATACGCCCAAGCAAAATCACGTCCGGCACGCGGCAACGCATCCAAGCCCTGAGCCGCCAGTTTCATCTGTTCGTAAGCCAACAGACGGCGCACCAACTCGGCACGCGGATCCGCCTCTTCATCCTCAACTTCTTCAGGACGCGGCAACAGCAGGCGCGATTTAATTTCAATCAACATCGCCGCCATCAGCAGGTATTCTGCCGCCAAATCAAACTGATACGCTTCCATTTGGGCAATATAGTGCAGATACTGCTCGGTAATCTTCACCATCGGAATATCGAGGACATCAATATTTTGCTTGCGGATAAGGTACAGCAACAAATCCAACGGCCCTTGGAAGCTGCTCAATACCACCTTCAACGCATCGGGCGGAATAAACAAATCCTGCGGCACATCGGTAACAGGCTGACCGAACACCCACGCAACGGTATGTTCAGACGGCGTTGCGGCAGTGGAAGAGATAAGGTGTTCTGAAGGCATGGTTAAAGGGTCTTTTTCTTTTTAAGTTTAGTAAGAAGTTTCATCAACAACAGGCCGTCTGAAACAAGGACAGCCCGTTTTTAATATAAAAATCAACGTTTTTTACGATTGACTTGCAAAGAAACAATGGCGACGGCAAAGGTCTGCGCCAAGGCCATACCCAACAGCGGCAGACTGGCGAAAACTGTACCCGTCAGTACCGAGCCAATATCTCGGGACAACACAAAACCATCCCTCGCAAGCATCGCCACGATCAAAGCGAACAACAGCAAACTTTCGCAGCCGACCAAAAGCCAAATTATTTTAACCGAACGGCGTTTGCGCCATTTCATAATACCGGCGTGCAAAAGGCTGAATATCACGACGGACAGAAACGGATAAAGAAAAGTGGTGAATGGGCGGTCATAACCGCTTTGCACACACAAATAATCGCCCGGCAGCGTATTGCATTCCATCACATCGAGAAACATCGGATCGACAGCATACATCAATACGCCGAACCATACCGCATAAATCAGACTGGCAATAAAGTAGGCTTTAAAAAATCGGCTCTTAACCATCTTCCCCTACCCCTCACTTCCGCCCCGCGATATGCTCCACCGCCGCCTGCGCACAATACAGACCGAACGAAGCCGTTACCAGCATACTCGCGCCGTAGCCCGCGCAGGACAAACCTTGTGGCGCGGCATCGGTCGAACACGCTTCGCCGGATTGCGGCGGCGTAATATTCTCGGTTGAATAGACGCAAGGCACGCGCATTTTTTCTTTGGTATCGCGGCTGAAGCCGTAGCGTTTGCGCAAGGTATAGCGCAAATTGGAAAGCAGCGGATCGTGGGTAACGCGGCTCAAATCAGCGGTTTGAATCAAAGCCGGATTTTTCTGTCCGCCCGCGCCGCCGCTGATAATAAACGGTTGTTTATGTTGCACAAAATACGCCGCCATCGCCGCTTTGACACGGATTTGGTCAATGGCGTCGATCACGAAGTCAAAAGGCCGTCTGAAAAGCTCGTCCAGATTGTCTTCGGTCACAAAATCTTCGATTTCGGTCACTTCGCATTGCGGATTGATTTGGGCAATGCGTTCGCGCAAAGCGGTAACTTTTGCCTTACCGAAATCATCGGTCAAAGCGTGCAACTGACGGTTGACATTGGACTCGGCAACGTTGTCCAAATCAATCAGCGTTAAACGACCGATACCGCTCCTCGCCAAAGCCTCCACCGCCCACGAGCCGACGCCGCCGACACCGACCACGCACACATGCGCACGCGAAAAGCGCACCAGTGCTTCATCTCCGTAAAGTCTGGCAATGCCGCCAAAGCGGCGCGAAGAAAGAAAAGCGGCGTCCTGCATAAGTAACCTTGTGATATATCAATAAATTAATGAAAAACGCGACAGGCGATTCGGACAGACATTATACTTGAAAGCAGATGGGCTGTTGTACCCGCCCGAAAGAGTTTATAATCGTTTCACATTCAGACAAGTTCTGATTTCATATTAAACGAAAGTGCCGCTACTCGGCGCAAAAGGAGAATAAATATGTACAAACATCTGGTTGTAGCCGTTGACGGTAGCGAGACCTCCCTCAATGCATTGAAACACGCCGCCGAACTGGCAAGCCTCAACAAAGCCCAACTGACTTTGGTTCACGTTGCCAACCCTGCCGAATACATGGCTTTGGCTCCTGAATTCCTGCAACACGAAAGCTATGAAGCCGCCGCAGTAGCTCAAGGTAACGAAGTTTTGGATTTCGCAGAAAAAACAGCGCGCGAAAACGGCGTTGAAAACATCGTGAAACACCTGTTGGTCGCCAACAAAGGCGCGCGCGAAATGGCGCAAGACTTGGTTGACTACGCCGACAACAACGGCGCAGACCTGCTGGTACTCGGCACACACGGCCGCACCGGCCTGATGCACCTACTGATGGGCAGCTTCGCTGAGACCGTCATGCGTCAAAGCCACCTGCCGCTGCTGATTATCCGCAGCAAAGCCGAAGAAGCATAATCAAGCATTTATTTAAAATAGCGAAAGGCCGTCTGAATATTTTTCAGACGGCCTTTTTTCACATGACGGCTTCAGGTTTTATTTCGCCATTTCTTTGAACACTTCGTGTGCCACTGCAATGGTTTCGTCAATCAGCTCAGGCGTATGCGCGGCGGAAACAAAACCGGCTTCATAAGCTGACGGGCCGAATGCGACATTGCGGTCGAGCATACCGTGGAAGAAATGTTTGAAACCGTCGATATTGGAACGCGCCATATCGGCATAGTTTTGCGGCGTATGGCTGGCAAAATACAAACCAAACATACCCCCCACGCTGTCCGCCGTAAATTCAACGCCATGTGCTTTAGCCGCATCGGCAATACCGTTGGCGAGGCGTTGGGTCAAGGCAGTCAGGTTTTCATAGAAGCCTTCACGCTGAATGATTTCCAGCGTTTTCAAACCGGCGGCAACCGCAATCGGATTGCCGGACAATGTACCTGCCTGATACACACCGCCCAACGGGGAAATACACTCCATAATGTCTTTACGGCCGCCGAACGCCGCCAAAGGCATACCGCCGCCGATCACTTTGCCCATGGTGGTCAAATCAGGTTTGATGTCGTGCAAAGATTGCGCGCCGCCCAGCGCTACGCGGAAGCCGGTCATCACTTCGTCGTAAATCAACACGGCACCGTGTTTTTCAGTCAATTCGCGCAAGGCTTTGACAAAGGCTTCAGACGGCCTAACCAGATTCATATTGCCGACAAAAGGCTCCAAAATCACACAGGCAATGTCATTGCCGCTTTGGGCAAAGGCTTCTTCCAGTTGGGCGATATTGTTGTATTCAAGTACCAAAGTGTGTTTGGTAAAGTCGGCAGGCACACCGGCGGAAGAAGGATTGCCAAACGTCAGCAGACCGCTGCCTGCTTTTACCAACAGACTGTCGGAATGGCCATGGTAGCAGCCTTCAAACTTGATGATTTTGTCGCGGCCGGTAAAACCGCGTGCCAGACGGATGGCGGTCATCGTTGCTTCCGTACCAGAGCTGACAAGGCGCAGCTGCTCGACGGACGGCATGATTTTGGCGATTTCTTCAGCAATGACAATTTCGCCTTCAGTTGGCGCACCAAACGACAAACCGCCCAATGCTGCTTCGCGCACGGCTTCAATGACTTCAGGATGGGCATGGCCGACAATCGCAGGGCCCCAAGAGCCGACATAGTCGGTATAACGCGTGCCGTTTTCGTCCCAAACATGCGCGCCTTCTGCCTTTTTGATAAAGCGTGGCACACCGCCGACGCTGCCGAATGCGCGCACAGGAGAGTTCACGCCACCGGGAATAATGGCTTTGGCGCGGTTGAACAAGCTTTCATTACGGTTCATGGTCAATTCTTTCGTAAGAGGTCGTCTGAAAATCAAATCGGTGCCATTTTAACACCAAATCCTTTTCAGACGGCCCAAGCTTCAAAATAAGAATCGGGCGCAAAATCAAAATTATTCTTTAAAAACAAACACTCTATCCACATTTTTCCTGCTTGTGCTATAATCCGCGACCTATTGAAACAATAAAAGAAAAGCATCATGTTACGCGGATTCATACTCAGCCTCGCCCTTTTGGCATCCTCCCTCGTCCATGCACAACGCAGCCTGCCCGACGATATGGACGTGGCCGTTTTAAAGACTGTCGATTTGCCTTATCTGAAAGTCAGCAAAGGCGGTTTTTCTTGGACGCGCCTACTGACCTTGGGCATTGTGGACGGCAATGCGGCCAAACTGCAAATCACGCGCTTCACCAAAATCCACGATGAAAACGACCGTTTTATCCCCATGGGCCGCCTGCTGAATCAAACCGGCAAAGCCGTCGCGTTCAAATACAACGAAGAAAGCCGCCTCGTCCGCGAAATCTGGATTTTGACCGACGCCGAGACCGACAGGTTCATCGAACACGCCCAAAAGCAGAAAAAGGCGGAAGAATAATTTTTCAGACGGCCCGAATATTTCACAGGCCGTCTGAACCCTTTTACAACAAGCAAGTCAATCAAAACAAACCATGAAAAAAGTATTTATCCGCACCTTCGGGTGCCAAATGAACGAGTACGACAGCGAAAAAATGCTGTCCGTCCTCGCCGAAGAACACGGCGGTATCGAACAGGTTACCCAACCTGACGACGCCGACATCATCTTGTTCAACACCTGCTCCGTGCGTGAAAAAGCGCAAGAGAAAGTCTTCTCCGACTTGGGCCGCGTACGCCCGCTCAAAGAAAAAAATCCCGACCTCATCATCGGCGTTGCCGGCTGCGTTGCCTCGCAAGAAGGCGAAAACATCGTCAAACGCGCTCCGTATGTGGACGTGGTTTTCGGCCCGCAAACGCTGCACCGCCTGCCCAAACTCATCGTCGATAAAGAAACCACCGGCCTGTCTCAAATCGACATTTCCTTCCCCGAAATCGAGAAATTCGACCACCTGCCGCCTGCGCGCGTAGAAGGCGGTTCGGCATTCATTTCCATTATGGAAGGCTGTTCCAAATACTGCTCTTACTGCGTCGTCCCTTACACCCGCGGCGAAGAATTCTCCCGCCCGCTTAATGACGTATTGACCGAGATTGCCGGTTTGGCACAACAAGGCGTTAAAGAAATCAACCTCTTAGGCCAAAACGTCAATGCCTATCGCGGCGAAATGGAAAACGGCGAAATCTGCGACTTTGCCACCTTGTTGCGCATCGTCCACGAAATCCCGGGCATCGAACGCCTGCGCTTTACCACCAGCCATCCGCGCGAATTTACCGACACGATTATCGAGTGCTACCGCGACCTGCCCAAGCTGGTTTCCCACCTGCACCTGCCGATTCAAAGCGGTTCCGACCGCGTATTGAGTGCGATGAAACGCGGCTACACCGCCTTGGAATACAAATCCATCATCCGCAAACTGCGCGCCATCCGTCCTGATTTGTGCCTCAGCTCCGACTTTATCGTCGGCTTCCCGGGCGAGACCGAGCGCGAATTCGAGCAAACCTTGAAACTGGTGAAAGACATCGCCTTCGACTTGAGCTTCGTCTTTATTTACAGTCCGCGCCCAGGTACGCCTGCCGCCAACCTGCACGACGACACGCCGCACGAAGAAAAAGTGCGCCGCCTCGAAGCTTTGAACGAAGTCATCGAAACCGAAACCGCACGCATCAACCAAACCATGGTCGGCACGGTTCAACGCTGCTTGGTCGAAGGCATCTCCAAAAAAGACCCCGACCAACTGCAAGCCCGTACCGCCAACAACCGCGTGGTCAACTTTACCGGCACACCCGACATGATCAACCAAATGATCGATTTGGAAATCACCGAAGCCTACACCTTCTCCCTGAAAGGCAAACCGGTATAAGCACACACAAACAAAGGCCGTCTGAAACTGTTCAGACGGCCTTTATCTTGGTTCGGCCCGGCATTATCTGATTCATGTATTTTTATTACCCGAACAAAAGGCTTTTCAGTATAATACCGCCCGAAAATTCCCTTATCTGTTGAGAAGTTAAGGCCAAAAACCAAACTTTTTGCAGACCAATCCGACGATGCCGTCCCGCAAGCGGCTTTCCCAAAAGGAATATTTTTAAATGAGTTCTTCAAATCAAAGCGTTTTGGAACGATTGTTCAACCTGAGTGCCAATCAGACCAACGTCCGCACTGAAATCATGGCCGGTTTGACCACCTTCCTCGCCATGTGTTACATCATCATCGTCAACCCCCTGATTTTGGGCGAAACCGGCATGGATATGGGCGCAGTATTTGTGGCCACCTGTATCGCCTCCGCCATCGGCTGTTTCGTGATGGGCTTTGTCGGCAACTACCCGATTGCCCTTGCGCCGGGCATGGGTTTGAACGCCTACTTTACCTTTGCCGTCGTCAAAGGCATGGGTGTGGACTGGCGTGTGGCTTTGGGTGCCGTTTTCATTTCCGGCATCATTTTCATCCTGTTCAGCTTCTTTAAAGTGCGTGAAATGCTGGTCAACGCCCTGCCTATGGGCTTGAAAATGTCGATTGCCGCAGGTATCGGCCTCTTCTTGGCATTGATTGCACTCAAAGGCGCAGGTGTGATTGTGGCCAATCCTGCCACATTGGTCGGCTTGGGCGACATCCACCAGCCTACCGCCCTACTGGCGATGGCAGGCTTTGTCATGGTCGTTGCACTCGGCCACTTCCGCGTCAAAGGCTCCATCATCATTACCATTCTGACGCTGACCGCCATCTCCACCGTCTTGGGCTTGAGCGAGTTCAAAGGCGTGGTCGGCGAAGTCCCAAGCATTGCGCCGACTTTCATGCAGATGGATTTCAAAGGCTTGTTCACCGTCAGCATGGTCAGCGTGATTTTTGTATTCTTCCTGGTTGACCTGTTTGACTCTACCGGCACCTTGGTCGGCGTTTCCCATCGCGCAGGCCTGTTGCAAGACGGCAAACTGCCGCGTTTGAAACGTGCCCTGCTTGCCGACTCAACCGCCATCGTCGCCGGCGCCGCCTTGGGTACGTCTTCTACCACCCCTTACGTTGAAAGCGCGGCAGGCGTTTCTGCCGGCGGCCGTACCGGCCTGACTGCCGTTACCGTCGGCGTACTGATGCTGGCCTGTCTGATTTTCTCGCCGCTGGTTCAAAGCATTCCTGCATTCGCTACCGCTCCCGCCCTGCTCTATGTTGGCGCGCAAATGTTGCGCAGCGCGCGCGAAATCGATTGGGACGACATGACCGAAGCCGCACCAGCATTCCTGACCATCGTCTTCATGCCGTTTACCTACTCGATTGCCGACGGTATTGCGTTCGGCTTTATCAGCTACGCACTCATCAAGCTCTTGTGCAACCGCACTCAAGACGTACCGCCTATGGTATGGATTGTCGCCGTATTGTGGGCACTAAAATTCTGGTTCTTGGGTTAAACTGTTCAAAAGAATAGGCCGTCTGAAAAGTTTTCAGACGGCCTGTTTTATTTTACCCAGCGTTTAAAGCTGTCGGTAAAAGGTTATTTTTTCACTTTTTTAGCAGCTGGTTTAGTGGCAGCTTTCGCACCTTTGTCCAATACGCAGAAACGGGTAGCGATTTGGTCAACCACTTCTTGTTTGCCGTTTACTTCGGTAGTACCGCGGATAGTCAGCATGTTGCCGTCAACTTTGTCCACGTTGGCTGCAGTGGCTGCTTCAGCAATCCAAGCAACGTTGCCGCCCCAGAATGCATTTACATCTTTGCTGCTGTCAGTGATACGGAACAGGTTTTCAGTGACTTGGCCTTTATATTTTACTTGTGCAGCAACAACTTCGTTGCCTTTGAAGCCGTACATTACGCTCAGAGGCTCTTTGCCGTCTTTACCGCATTTGTAGTGAACCTCTTTAGTACCGTCGATAGAGTCTACTTTCAAAGTATTAGGTACTGGAGCTTGAGCTTGTTGAGCCTGAGCTTGAGTTTGTTGTTGCGCAGTAGGCGCAGCTTTGGCTTCAGGTTTGGCTTTAGAACCGCTGCTACATGCAGTCAGGGCAACAGCCGCCAAAACAGCAGGAACGATTAATTTAACATTCATATTCATAATTGACTCCCAAATGGTTTCAATAAAAAACCGGCAAACGCCGGCTGACATTTACACATTAACAGAGATATTCTGTCTTGTCTTTATTTCAGACGGCATTTTTTAAGAAAAGTTCAAATAAATATTTTTATAATATAAAATCAAATAATTATAAATATGAAATCATGTAAATTCAGGTTTGGGAATTTTTAAGATGAATACTATTGTCAATAAATTGAGTTTTGGCAATGGTAAAATAAGATTGAAAAGCGCATATAGACGACCAAAAGTCTGGGCAATTATTTTACACACTTCTGTCTCTTGACTTGCTGAGCGTTTCAGACGGCCTTAGAATACAAACAGTAAATGCAATAAAAAAACGCAATCTGAAACAGATTGCGTTTTTTTGAAAACTGGCACGCCCACGGGGAATCGAACCCCGGTTACCGCCGTGAAAGGGCGATGTCCTAACCGCTAGACGATGGGCGCGGATAAATCTTGTGGCGCACCCGGAGCGATTCGAACGCCCGACCCTCTGGTTCGTAGCCAGATACTCTATCCAACTGAGCTACGGGTGCATCCTCATCACTTCGCAAGTGCGTTGTGAATCAAGAAGACCGAATAATATAGGCTTTGCTGAAAGCTGTCTACTATTTTCACAGATATTTTTTATATTTTTAATTAACTAATTGAAATTAAAAAATATAAAATTAACGTAAAATCCCTACTCCTGATAAATCCTGCGCCATTTTGGCGGCGGAGTTATCGGTCATGCCGCCGACAAAATCCAAAATTTTCATATAGGCCTGATACAGACTGTCTTCAGGAAGAATCGGATTGTGCTTTTTCAATAATTCCAACGCCAAAGACTGACGCGTTGCCAACTGTTTTTCAGCAATCAGGGCATAAGCGGCAGGGACGAGTAAATCTAAGATAGAGCCTAAGCATGGGAACGTAGCGATCTCGGTCAAGAGCTTGGTGTGATGGCGGAAAATCCGTGTTTGCGCCAACTCTTTTGCTTTTGCTAAAGTGTTTTGCACTTGCGGGCTACACAGAGCAAGCAAGTCTTTGCCTTTGAATGTTCCGTCCAGTAAATCGGACTGATGCAGCATAAAGGTTTGCGCGACATCATCAATCGCCTTGCCAATCGCAATGCCGCGCAACATGGCGCAACGCTGACGGCTGGAGCTGGCGTGCCATGCGCTTTCGGCAAAGGTCAGCTCGGACAAGATACTCTCCACTTCCGTATCCGTAAGCAAATCCAATTCGACGGCATCTTCCAAGTCCAGCAAGGCATAGCAAATATCGTCGGCAGCCTCCATCAAATAAGACAAAGGATGGCGCGCCCAGCTGTCTACTCCCGCAGAAACCAGCCCCAATTCGTCGGCAACTTGACGGATAAATGGCAACTCTGTTTGATAAATATTGAATTTCTTTCTGCCGTTCGGATGTTGCGTTGTCCACGGATACTTCAGCAATGCGCCGATGGCTGCCGCAGTCAGGCGCATTCCGCCCGCCTCCGGATACATTTCAAGGCTGGCAACGATACGCAGGCTATGCGCATTGCCTTCATAGGTTTGAATATCGTTGCGCTCCGCTTCGTTTAATGTGTTCAGATAAATTTGATGTTCAGGCCGTCTGAACCAATCACGCAGAGCATCTTCGCCGGTATGGCCAAACGGCGGATTGCCCAAGTCATGTGCCAAACAGGCAACCTGCACCACGGCACCAATATCGCTGGGCGTATTGCCCTGCGGCAGAAAACCGCCGTTGTGCAACATCACGCCCACGCGGTTGCCCAAACTCCTGCCCACACTGGCAACTTCAACGCTGTGCGTCAGGCGGTTGTGCGTCAAGTCATGTTGCGCCAACGGATGCACCTGCGTTTTACGGCCAAGGCGGCGGAAGGATCCGGAAAAAACAACCCGGTCGTAGTCGATGTGAAAATCCGTACGCAAGGCATCGGCACCTTCTTGAGTCGAAGGGGTAACGGTCGGCACGATTTCGCCGTTTTTGGTACGGAAGCGTTGGGTGGATAATAAGTTTTGCCAATTCATTCGGATGGTCATAAAGGTTCCTCAAGCAAAGTAAAGGCCGTCTGAAACATATTCAGACGGCCTTATGCTTATTTACCGCGCATCAATTCAAAGAAATCGTCGTTATTTTTAGAGTCTTTGAGTTTACCCACCAAAAACTCGGTTGCTTCGATTTCGTCCATAGGATGCAGGAATTTGCGCAAGAGCCACATACGTTGCAACTGATCGTTCGGCACCAGCAATTCTTCGCGGCGCGTACCGGATTTGTTGATACTGATGGCCGGGAACAGGCGTTTTTCTGCCATACGGCGGTCAAGGTGCAATTCCATATTGCCCGTGCCTTTGAATTCTTCGTAAATCACGTCGTCCATGCGGCTGCCGGTTTCAACAAGCGCTGTCGCAATAATGGTAAGCGAACCACCCTCTTCCACATTACGCGCTGCACCGAAGAAGCGTTTCGGACGGTGCAAAGCGTTGGCATCGACACCACCGGTCAGAATTTTGCCCGAAGTCGGCACAACGGTATTGTAGGCGCGCGCCAAACGGGTAATCGAATCCAGCAGAATCACCACGTCTTTTTTGTGTTCGACCATGCGTTTGGCTTTTTCAATCACCATCTCGGCCACTTGTACATGGCGTTGCGCCGGCTCGTCAAACGTAGAGGAAACCACTTCGCCGCGTACAGAACGGCTCATTTCGGTCACTTCTTCCGGACGCTCGTCAATCAACAGGACAATCAGCTCGACATCGGGATAATTGGCGGTAATGGCGTGGGCGATGTTTTGCAACATCACGGTTTTACCGGTTTTAGGCGGCGCTACCAACAATGCACGTTGGCCTTTACCGATTGGGGAAACCAAGTCGATGGCGCGGCCGGTCAGATTCTCTTCCGCTTTGATGTCGCGCTCAAGCTTGAATTGTTCGGTTGGGAATAAAGGCGTGAGGTTTTCAAAGAGGATTTTGTGTTTGCAGACTTCGGGCTGATCACCGTTGATGGTATCGAGGCGGACAAGCGCGAAATAACGCTCGTTGTCTTTAGGTACGCGCACGCTGCCTTCGATGGTGTCGCCGGTGTGCAGATTGAAGCGGCGGATTTGCGTAGGCGAAACATAAATATCGTCAGGGCCGGCAAGGTAAGAAGTATCTGCGCTGCGCAAGAAACCGAAGCCGTCGGGCAGGATTTCGAGTGTACCGGAACAGGTGAAGCTGACATTCTGCTTCATCATCTGGCGGACGATGGCAAAAACGAGGTCTTGTTTGCGGAAACGGTTGGCGTTTTCAATGCCATGTTCTTCTGCCATTTCCAAGAGTTTGGAAATGTGGAGGGTTTGGAGTTCTGAAACGTGCATAGTATTAATATATTTTGAATGGTATCAGAGAGATGGCACAAAGGCCGTCTGAAAGGATGAAATCGTACCGCAGGATACGGTAGATTTTTGAGAAAGTTGAATTTTAGGCAGTTGGAGGCAGGGTGTCAAATTTTTAAATCGAACACTAAGGCCGTAACTTGGTCTTATCCTTCAATAAGATTACGGCTGGAAGTAACGTGGCAACCGCAATCTTATCATCAAAAATCCGAGTATTTGCCCAACTTCAGACGGCCTTCTGCCCGTACCGCATCAGTGTCATACCGCCGACTGCCGCTGCACAACCTGCAACCAGCGAAATATGCAACGGTTCGCCCAAAAACCACGCCGAAGACAGCACGCCGAAAATCGGCACGAGTGTAATATACGCCGCCGCGCTGCCTGCACCCAAAGTCTTTACCCCTTCAAAATACCACGCATAGGCCAATACCGTCGCGCCGATGACCAGCCACGCCAAGGCCGTCCAGCCGCGTCCATCCATTGCCGCTATCGCCTCAAACGGCAATCCGTCCGTCCACAACGCCACCGCCGACAACATCAACGCACCAATGAATGAAGTTGCCGTCGTTACCGTCAGCGCATCTATCCCGCGCAAAACCGCACGCCCGATTAAGGTATAAGCTGCCCAACAAACTACGCAGCCGAAAATCAACCACTCTCCTGCCTTGATACCGCCCGATAACACTGTCAACGGCTGCCCTTGCGTTACCACCATAATGGCGCCGCCGACCGCCAGCAGCATACCCGCTAAAATCTTCGCATTTAAACGCTCGCCGAAAAACCAAGTTGCCAACAGCAGTGTCAGCACGGGATTTACCGCCACGACCACCGCCGCCTTGCCTGCCGGCATAGTCTGCAAACCCAGCATAAAAAACACCGCATA
>CAUSHT010000025.1:0-13809 GCA_963531275.1 uncultured Neisseria sp. | reverse complement strand
CCTTCGCATGCTGGAATCAAAATCCAGTGTCTTAACCGCTTGACGACTCCCCAACTTACTAAATCATATGAAATAGCGGATGAATATCTAATCCTTCCACACAATAAGCCTCATATGATTGAGAAACCTGTTGGTAAATTGTATTTGCTTCTTGATGAGATGCACTTGCTATAAACAAACAAGCTCCAGAACCGGTCATTAATGCATAACCATATTGGGATAACTCAATATAAGCCTTCCAAACTTCAGGATATTCCTGAAACACAACCGCCTGCATATCATTTTGAAACGGCTGTAATGATTGGAAAGTCGGCATTATGCTGGGTTTGGAATCCCGTGTCAAGCCTTCATGTGCAAAAATTTTAGCTGTTGCCACATGGACAGGGGGCTTAACGATAACATACCATTGTTTAGGGACATCTATTTCAGCCAGCTTCTCGCCTACGCCTTTGGCAAAAGCACTTCTTCCAAAAATAAAAAAAGGAACATCCGCACCAAGACTTACACCTAAATCAATCAGTTGCTGCCTGCTCAAACCGCATTGCCACCATTGGTTTAAAACCATTAAAACTGTGGCCGCATCAGAGCTGCCTCCGCCCAATCCGCCTCCGGTCGGAATCACTTTATCCAACCAAATTTCAACGCCGTGCGGTACGTTTGCATATGGCAGCAACAATTTAGCCGCCCGATAAGTCAAGTCCTGTTCTGGATCAAGCCCTTCGACCGGCGTATGCAGAACAATTTGGCTATCAGTACGCATTTTCAAATGAACGGTATCGTATAAGCCGATCAAACAGAAAATACTTTCCAAATTATGATAACCATCGCTCCTGCGGCCGGTAATCCTCAAATCCAAATTTAATTTGGCCGGTGCAGGAAAGGCTTGGATTTCCTCTGAAACAGACATGGCATCCTCTATTTGCGTGCTGCGCATCGGGT
Organism: uncultured Neisseria sp.; assembly: GCA_963531275.1. Lineage (GTDB taxonomy): Bacteria > Pseudomonadota > Gammaproteobacteria > Burkholderiales > Neisseriaceae > Neisseria. Next base: position 12,870 of record CAUSHT010000025.1, on the reverse strand, counting down.
TTGTCCATTCTTATCCAAAGAGTGGTTTACCGTGTCGAACACCAAGCGGATATTAAACTTGGCATTCTCAAGTTGAAGCGTTTTGGGCTGCCCTGAACTATTTAAAGTGCGCGATATTGTCCAGTCAAACTGCTCCAGACGGCCATCAGGCAGGATTTTGTATGGCGCATTGGCAACACGTTTACCATCAGCCCAAATATGCAGATATTGAACCGGCAAAGCAAAGCCCAAAAGCTGTCTGCTCAATTCCTCAGCCGTTTCCGCCTGATAGACCTTACCCTTACTGTCTACTGCTAATACACCTTCACTGTCTTGACACAGCTGGCCAACGGTATTACCCAGCGGTGTATTAACATCAATGGTTTGAACCGCGTTCTGATAAGTCCAGTCGAAATTAGCATATGAGCCTTTGCCTTCCACTTTGACAGCCAATCGACCATCTGCGCTAAAATCCTGCACCTGCTCTGCTGCTTGCCAATTGTTTTGCTGAGGTAAGTTTGGTTGCGCACAGGCAGCTAAAAGTAATAAGGCTGCAACCGATGATGATTGTTTTAAATTCATGGATATTCCTTCATAGGCCGTCTGAAATCAAACGCTTTTCAGACGGCCTTTTGGTTTTATTTGTGTTTTTGAGTATGCGGTTTACTGGACGTTATACCGAATTTGGACATTGTCTCTTTTAATACTCGGAGATTGCTTCCGCGCTTCAAACCATCATTCCAGATTTCTTTAGCCTTGTCTTGGTCTCCAAGCGTCCATAGGACTTCGCCCAAATGCGCGGCGACTTCGGCTTCAGGTTCTTTTTCATAGGCGTATTGGATATACGGCAAAGCCATTTGGGCATCGCCTTTAAGATAATAAGCCCAGCCTACACTATCATTAATTGCTGCGCTTTCCGGATCCATTTGATAGGCCGTCTGAACCATTTTGAATGCCTCCTCCAAATCCTTGCCGTTTGACAACAAGGTATAGCCCAAAGCATTCCAACCGTGCGGATTATCCGGATACAGCTCTACCACACGGCGCAAATCGGCAATCGCCTTGCCTGGCTTATTCAGCTTCTCGTACACCATCGAACGCTGATACAACACATTGGCAAGCAACTCCGGAGAAGCTTGGGTTTTTAAGGATTTTTCGGTGGAATTTACCAAGCTGTTCAACGCATTCAACGATTCTTGAAGATTGGTATTTTTAGACAATACGAACAAAGCCGTACTCAACAAATCCTTAGCTTCAAAATAACGTCCTCTTTGCTCGGGCATTTTTTGTGCGCGTTGTACCAAAGCCCAAGCCTCTTTATGGTTACCCTGTTTGGCTTCGATGGAAGCGGCCAAAATGGTTTTATCAAACTTATAAGCCGTAGCCGTTACCTTGTCCAACCATTGTTTGGCTTTGGCAAATTCTTCAGCATCATTATAAGAAACCGCACCAATCAACGCCGCACGGCTGCGCTGCTCTTCCGTACCGGCTTTATAAGCCTTTTCCAGATAGCTGTTTACCGCAGAAATATTTTCCGTCTTGCTGGCTGACAATAAGGCAGCCTGAATATACAAATCAGGGTTGGGGTTTTCTTCCAACAAAGTCTGCAAACGTTTGAATGCCTTATCATTTTGACCATGGGTGATTAAATTGGCGATGTCCAATTCCTGCCAAATCGGAGATAAGGTTTTGGTGTCTGTCTCTTTGAAGAAGCCGTCCAGAATATCAGGATGCCGTTGCGCCATCAGCCGCAGGGTGACAAAAGTCGGCGGCAAAATTTCGTTGTCCAACTTGGCCAATCGCTGCAATGCCGCAATGGCGTGTTTCTTTTGACCGTCTTTTGCACTAAAAATTGCATCCGCAATCGCCGCTTCCGGGAAATCTTTATAATTCAGTGCCGTTTTATGTACCTGTTTGACTGCATCGCTGGTCAGATTCGGCTGTTGTGCTGCGGTTTGTGCCAAAAGCAGGAACACGCGCTTTTGCTCGTCTTCACTACCGCCGGCAATCACCTTGTCCAATCCGCTCAAATTCTTATCGGCTTTACCCAGCAGCAAATTGCGCAACCACGTCATGCGCTTTTGTGTTTCACCAGGCTCCGGCTCGATCTCGCGCCATTTTTGGTAAATGGCTTCAGCCTGTTCAAACGCGTTTAACGAAACTGCCATTTCCAAAGCGCGTTCGGCCACTTCGGGAGATTTGGTGCGATGCAAAGTCAAAATATAAGTAAACAGCGCAGAAGCCGCATCGCCCTTTTGCAGGGCCAGTTCTGAATTTAACAAAGTGAAAACCTGCGAGGTGCGGTTTTGTATACCCAACAGACGTATCCGCTCCTGCTCGCGCTCTTCGGGAGAAAAACGGTCAGCACGGCTTTTCTTTTTGATAATCTTAGCCGATTCAAAAACTGTTTTTGAATCGTTGGGCGCGGCAAAAGTCTGTGTAGCAAACAACATCATTACAGCCGCAGCTGCTACTCGAATACGGGATGGGGAAAACAACATAACTATCCTTTTTGAGAACCTGCCGACATTTTCAGACGGCCTAAGCACTTGCAAAACAGACGCAAAGCTTTATTTATCATTCAGGCATAACTGTAACACACGCACCCTATTTTGTTGACACGGTAACCGTAAACCTTGTGTAATCCTCATCTGCATAAAACAATCGGCGCCAAAAATGAATACCGACCAACTTATCCATTTCCTAACTCAAGCTTCACACTTCAGCAGCCGTATGCAAGCAGAGCGCAATCAATTAGTTATCCCCAAAACGGTCAAAGAAGCAGCCGTTTTGGTCGGCATTGTCTTGCATGAAGGAGCGTGGCAAATTTTACTGACCAAAAGGGCCGAGACCTTAAGGCAGCACACCGGACAAATCGCCTTTGCCGGCGGCCGCAAAGATTCCCAAGACGACAGCCTAACGGCAACGGCGTTAAGAGAAGCTTATGAAGAAACCGCCATTCCGATTACCGCATGGCAGACTTTTGCGCCACTACCCTTTTATGACACGCCTTCCGGCTACCGTGTTACGCCTGTTCCGGCAGTTTGCACCCATTCCGTCAACCCCAAAGCCAATCCCGATGAAGTAGCTGAAATTTTTTATCTGCCTTTGGATTTCGCCTTAAACCTGCAAAACTACACATTCCGTCAGCTTCATCACAACAATCAAACCCTCACCCTCCCCGCCCTGCCTTTCCGACACTACGACATCTGGGGGCTGACAGCAATCATCCTATATGGACTGGCAGAACGTTATCAGCAATATTGCCAAGCTTTTAAATAAGGCAAGGCCGTCTGAAAACCAATTTCAGACGGCCTTGCTTGATCAATCCTCTTTACGCAGCTTCTTCATAGCATTCGACAAATTCTCCAAACCATTTCATCTCATCGCGCAGGGCAACCACTTCACCAATCACCATTAAAGCCGGACGCTCTGCTTCGGCAGCCAACACGCCCAAATCTTTCAGATGGCCTGTCCGCACGGTCTGATTCGGTAAAGTCCCATTGGAAATCACGGCGACTGGCGTAGAAGGCTGCCTGCCATAAGCCATCAGTTTTTCCGCAATCTCAGCCGCTTTAAGCGTCCCCATATAGATTACCAACGTTTGACGGCTTAAAGCCAAAGTCTGCCAATCGGGCTGACTGCCCTCGTGTTTGCTGTGGCCGGTTACAAATAAAGCACTTTGGGCGCAATCGCGATGGGTTAACGGAATACCAGCATAAGCAGTAGCACCCAAGGCGGCAGTAATACCCGGCACAATGCGGTAGACAATCCCGGCCTGATGCAGGGTTTGTACTTCCTCCCCGCCGCGCCCGAATACAAACGGATCGCCGCCTTTCAACCTCACTACGCGCTCACCTTTTTGAGCGTGTTCAACCAATAGACGGTTGGTTTCTTCCTGCTGGACATGGTGCGCACCGGCGCGTTTGCCCACGCTGATTTTCACCGCATCTTTACGCACCATCGCCAAAATCTCATCCGACACTAAAGCATCGTAAAACACGGTATCCGCAGCCTGTATCGCCTGCAAAGCATGTATGGTCAGTAAGCCCGGATCGCCCGGCCCTGCGCCCACCAAAACCACTTCGCCGCCAAACGGCGTTTCCCGGTTTAACTGCGTTATCAATTCACGTTCTGCCGCTTCGATATTGTTTTGAGCCGCAAAAATACTGAAACGGCTGTCGAACAACTTTTCCCAAAAATAACGGCGGCGTTCGACATGATGAATCGTCTGTTTAACCTTTTCTCGCCATTTTCCGGCAATACGCGCCATCGTGCCCGTATGCAGCGGAATCAATGTTTCAATAATCTGCCGCCATTTACGCGCCAATACAGGCGCAGTACCGCCGCTGGATATGGCTATCTTCAACGGCCCCCTATCCACCACGGCAGGCACGATAAACGAACACAAATCCGCCGTATCTACCGTATTGCATAATTTTGCCCGTCGCTCCGCCGCTTCAAAAACACGGCGGTTAAACCCATCATCATCCGTCGCCGCAATAACGAAATACACCTCGTCCAGCATGGCTTCTTCAAACAAGCCGCCCAGCCAAACTATTTTCCCTTCAGCCGCCCATTGCTGAAACTGCGGATTCAACGTTTCCGCAACAACACGCACGCGCGCTCCGGCAGACAACAGACTTTCCGCCTTGCGCTCGGCAACCTTGCCCGCGCCTGCCAGTAAAACAGGACGGTTTCTCAAATCGGCAAACAAAGGATAATGGCTCATGGTCGTGTTCTTGCTTTATCAATGATTGTCCGCCGATATTAAAGGCCGTCTGAAAAAATAGGAAAGAATGGTTTCTGATTTTCTTATGGTGTTTGGTTATATGTCTGAAAAAACCGTCTTTCGAATAATAAAGCATTCAGATGGCCTTTTTGAATTTCAATCATAACCCGAATTATTTTAGATATTTGCTATCAAACGGGGAACTTATTTTCCGCTCTGCCTACTAAAAAGTCTTAACAATTATCCATATCAACAACTTAAGTGATATTAATTTGTTAAGGCAATTTCAAAATATAATATTTAGAAGCGAATATACAGCATGACAACTGAAGCAAAAACAGCCCCTTTACCGACTATTCTCTTTAACAAGGCAGCCTATACCAACGGCGATGATGTTATTCTGAACATCTCCAATAAGACAGACAAAATCACCTCTGTTACCGTCAGCCATTTAGGGACGGAAATCCAAAAATTGGATCATCTGGACGCAACCTCCGTCAAACTCTCTTCCGATATTTTTTCACCCAATTCAGGCTACGTCGTCAAAGTAGAAACCGTTGACAACACCGGCAACCACACTAGCAAAACACTGGGATTGTCTGTCGAAGACGACTGGACCATTTTCCCCCGCTATGGCGTAGTGGCGGGGTCTAACGATAATTCGGCAGAACGAAACAACTCCATGACCAATGACCAGCTCGCAGGCTATCAAAACAATATCGAGCAACTGGCACAAATGCACATCAACAATTATTTCTTCTATGATGTGTACGACACAACCTCCAATCCATTTCCAAACGTCAACAGCTTCAAGCAAGAATGGGCGACTTGGGCTGTCGACAACGGCCAACCCAACCCTCCCCAAATCGATACCCTGCTGATTAAAAACCTCGTGAACAAAATTCACGAAAAAGGCGGCAGTGCCATGCTCTACAATATGCTTAACGCCGCCTCCAATGACGAACTCGATAACCCGGCCATCAAAGACATTTTAAATAATGCCAAACTCTACAATGCCCAAGAGCATTCCAACTTCGGCAAAGCCGGTGCAGAAACCAAAACATCCGTACAACAATTCGTCGATCCTGCCGACAAAAGCTGGCAAAACTATATCGTCAACACCATGATCAAAGCCCTGAAAACAGGCGGCTTTGACGGCTGGCAGGCCGATACCATGGGTGATAACCTCGTTTACAAAATACAAAACGGCCAAAAGACTGAAAACTTCAGAATGTCTGACGGTTATGACGATTTATCAGCCGCGGCTGCGGAAAAGTTACACGATTACGGTCAAACTTATATGATCAACGACATCAGCACAGGTAGGGCCGATGTCTTATCCACCACCGGCATGGATGTTCCTTACTCAGAAATCTGGCCGCGCGGTTTTAAAGATACAGCCGGAAATACCCATTATGAAAACCACAACTATGCCGAGCTTAAACGCTTGGTAGGCCGTCTGTACGATTACAATCACGTTTCCCCGATTATTGCCGCCTATACTCAAAAAGATACCCATCCGGAAGATCATTCTTCCGAACTCAATCCGGACAACGAATTGCTGGTCGATGCCGTTATCGCAGCAAGTGGCGGCTACCACATGACTGTTGCCGCATTAAACAACCACCCGGATAAAAACGCACATGGTTTTGGTATTTTGCAAGATCCATACTATCCCGCTCAAACGCTCAAAACCAACGAAACCCTGGCCAAATCAGAATTCAACTATCAACAATTCATTACCGCCTATGAGGAGTTGCTTCGCGGCGAAGGCTTGGTTGAACTCAAATACAGTCATACTTCCATCGTAGCATCCGACGGCTATGACATGACTTCCACCTCAGGCGAAGGAGGCAAAGTTTATACATGGACCAAAGCCACCGCAGACGGCGGCCGAGTTGTCCAATTAATCAATCTCGCAGGCCTCGACAAAGACACCAACTGGAACAGCTCTAACCACCACACGCTGAAACTCGACAACCCTAAAGTCAGAATCCCGTTTGATATGGAAATCAGCGCAGAACAGGCCGAGCAAGCCATCGTACAACTGGCTTCCCCCGACTCAGACGATATATCCATGCACACATTGGAATCTTCCGTCATCTATGAAAACGGCAAACCGGTGGCACTGGAAGTCACCGTACCGAGCCTGGATGTCTGGGATATGCTTTATGTCAGCAATTTAGGGCAGGCAAGCGTCAGCCAAACCTTTGCCGACGGCAAAACCACATTCAACGGCACCCACGCCGACGACCATATCAAAGGTACTGAAAGCGAAGACATCATCTACGGCAACCGGGGCAATGATGAGATTCACGGCGACAACGGCAATGACAAATTGTCCGGCGGCACCGGCGACGACGTCATCAACGGCGATGCCGGCAGCGATATTCTCTACGGAGGCGGTGGCAATGACCATCTGAACGGCGGTTTAGACAACGACACGCTGTATGGCGGCGCCGGTAACGATACTATGTTGGGCGAAGCAGGCAACGACATCCTTCACGGCGGCACAGGCAACGACACACTGTTCGGCGGCTTAGGGGACGATATATTGCGCGGCGAAGCGGGTAACGATACCTACGTATTCAATCGCGGCGAAGGTCATGACACCATTTTCGACCATCACGGCACAAACGCCATCCAATTCGGCGCAGGCATTTCCCTCTCTGATCTGTCACTCGAAACGGTCAACGAAAAAGACGGCACGACTTGGAACATCACCATTCGTGGCGAAAACAATCACAACGACCTCATCACCATCGACCACCAATATGCCGACATCCATACCGACGCCCAAGGTCAAAAAATCCCCTCAGTCAGCGAATTCCGCTTTGACGAAGGTACGTTCAACATTGACCAGTTAATGCATATTTTGGGTTAACCATTAAAATATCGGGCACCCTAAAGCCGGACTTTCAAAAAGAGTCCGGTTTTTCTTTCCTTCAACGCCACTTCCATTTTTCAGACGGCCTTTGCCTGCGTATAATATCGTTTTGTCTACAATTTGAAATTCTAACCAATGACCGAATCCATCCGCCTGCCCGCTTCCACACTCAAGCCCTCCACCGTTACCCTGCCCGGTTCCAAAAGCATCAGCAACCGCACGCTGCTCTTGGCGGCACTCTCCGACAACGTTTGCGAAATCCATTCTTTGCTCAAATCCGATGATACTGACCGAATGCTTGAAGCACTCGACAAACTCGGCGTACAAATTGAATCTTTACCTGAAGGCCGTCTGAAAGTTTATGGCACCGGCGGCCGTTTTCCCAACCAATCCGCCGATTTGTTTTTAGGCAATGCCGGTACGGCATTCCGTCCCTTGACTGCCGCACTTGCCGTTTTGGGCGGCGACTATCATCTGCACGGCGTACCGCGTATGCACGAACGCCCTATCGGCGATTTGGTGGACGCATTGCGCATTACCGGCGCGGACGTACAATATCTGGGCAATGAAAACTATCCGCCGCTTCAGATCGGCAAACGCCAAGACAACGGCGAGCGCGTTATTCCGATTAAAGGCAATGTGTCCAGCCAATTCCTGACCGCCCTGCTGATGGCTTTGCCCTTGACCGGACAAGCTTTTGAAATCCACATGGTAGGCGAGTTGATTTCCAAACCTTATATTGACATCACGCTCAAGCTGATGGCGCAGTTCGGTGTGGACATCATCAATGAAGACTATCGTGTATTTAAAATCCCGGCCGGCGCCAAATATCATGCGCCCGAACATTTATATGTGGAAGGCGATGCATCCAGCGCGTCTTATTTCTTGGGCGCAGGCCTGATTGCGGGTACACCCATCCGCGTGACCGGCATCGGCGCACACAGCATTCAAGGCGACGTTGCCTTCGCACGCGAATTGGAGAAAATCAGTGCGGATGTCATTTGGGGCGAAAATTTTGTAGAAATTTCCCGTCCTGCCGAGCGTAAGATTCAGGCTTTTGATTTGGATGCCAACCATATTCCTGATGCGGCCATGACCTTGGCCATCGTTGCGCTGGCCACCAAACAACCCTGCACCCTGCGCAATATCGGCTCATGGCGCGTCAAAGAAACCGACCGTATCGCCGCCATGGCAACCGAACTGCGCAAACTGGGCGCAGAAGTCGTTGAAGAAGCCGAAGCCATCCATATTACGCCGCCCGAAACGCTTACCCCCGATGCCGTCATCGACACTTACGACGACCACCGCATGGCCATGTGTTTCTCGCTGGTTTCGCTTTTGGGCGTCCCCGTCATCATCAACGATCCGAAATGTACGCATAAAACTTTCCCCGACTATTTCCAAGTTTTTGCATCATTGACCAACTGATTGATTATTCAACGTTTCAGACGGCCTGTTGCATACAAAAAACACAGGGCGTCTGAAAAACAAAAATAAAACTATACTTTTTCTTAATTTGTGCGATAATAGCTAAATAAATTCTTAGCGATTCATATTTCCTTTCGGAGAGAAAACATGTCAGACGAAAAAAGCAAAGCCTTAGCCGCCGCCCTTGCCCAAATCGAAAAAAACTTCGGCAAAGGCTCCATCATGAAAATGGACGGCAGCCAACAGGAAGAAAACCTTGATGTTATTTCCACCGGCTCCCTCGGCGTGGACTTAGCACTCGGCGTCGGCGGTCTGCCCCGCGGTCGTGTGGTTGAAATTTTCGGCCCGGAATCCTCCGGTAAAACCACACTCTGTCTCGAAGCCATTGCTCAATGCCAAAAAAATGGCGGCATCTGCGCATTCATCGATGCCGAGCATGCTTTTGACCCGATTTACGCCCGCAAACTCGGCGTAAAAGTCGAAGAGCTCTATCTCTCCCAACCGGATACCGGCGAGCAGGCATTGGAAATCTGCGATACATTGGTACGCTCAGGCGGTATCGATATGGTCGTTGTCGACTCCGTAGCCGCACTTGTGCCTAAAGCCGAGATCGAAGGCGAAATGGGCGACAGCCACGTCGGCCTACAAGCCCGCCTGATGAGCCAAGCCCTGCGCAAACTGACTGGCCACATCAAACGCACCAATACATTGGTTGTTTTCATTAACCAAATTCGTATGAAAATCGGCGTGATGTTCGGCAGCCCTGAAACCACGACCGGCGGTAACGCGCTCAAATTCTATGCCTCCGTCCGCCTCGACATCCGCCGCACCGGTCAGATTAAAAAAGGCGATGACGTTATTGGTAACGAAACCAAAGTCAAAGTCATCAAAAACAAAGTTGCACCTCCATTCCGTCAAGCCGAATTTGATATTCTTTACGGCGAAGGCATCAGCTGGGAAGGCGAATTGATCGACTTGGGCGTCAAACATGACATCGTTGAAAAATCCGGTGCATGGTACAGCTACAATGGCGCAAAAATCGGCCAAGGTAAAGACAATGTACGCGTTTGGCTGAAAGAAAATCCTGATATCGCCAACGAAATCGATGCCAAAATCCGTGCGGCAGTCGGTATCAATGTCGATATCACCGAAGGCAAATTGGACGATACCGACGGCGAACGTCCTGAAGAATAAATCTGTTTGAAATAAAAGGTCAAAAAAGGCCAAATAAAGGCCGTCTGAAATCCGACCATTAATCGGATTTCAGACGGCCTTTTATTCAATGCTACTTAAAGCCCTAATGCCTGAGCGTGAAACTCAATATGCGAATCGATAAAGCTGGCAATAAAGAAATAGTCATGCCCATAGCCCGGGCGTACTTTATATTGGATATTGAAACCTTTTTCGCGTGCAGAGCGGACAAACCCTTCCGGTTGCAGAACTTTAGGATACAAAGCATCTTCACTGCCGACATCAATCAAAACAGGCAATTTATGCGAGGCCGTCTGAAGCAGCTCGGTACTGTCATAGCTTTTCCATGTTTCCACGTTTTTCCCCAAATAAGCTGAAAACGCCTGCCTGCCGCCTTCCGTATCGATAGGATGACATAAAGGCGCAAAAGCGGAAACCGCAGCATATCGGCCGGGATGCTTCAAAGCCAAATGCAACGCGCCATGCCCGCCCATGCTGAAACCTGCAATGCTGCGCTCTTTCGTTACTGGGAAATTATGCTCAATCAAATCAGGCAATTCTTGGCTGATATAGCTTTCCATTTGATAATGCTGCGCCCAAGGAGCTTCAGTTGCATTAACATAAAATCCGGCACCCCGCCCAAGATAATATTCCTCGCTGTCGGCAACATGCTGACCGCGAGGCGAGGTATCCGGAAAAACCACGATAATATTCCATTGCGCCGCAAAACGCTGGATTCCGCTTTGCCGAACCAATTCAGAACCATCACTATTTAAGCCGGAAAGAAAATATAAAACAGGCGCGGGATAGCCTTTTAAGACTTGTGGCGGCAGATAGACATCAAATACCATATCCGTCCGGCAGGTTTGAGAAAAATGACGGTAGCGTTCCTGATGCCCGTTAAACATCTTTCTGCGTTCCAGCAAATGTAATTCTGAATTTTTCATTTTATTCCTTGTAAGGAAACAGCAATAAGCAGAATGTTAGCGCAAAACCTTTCCATCGTGTTGTTGCCCCATCTTTTTAAGGCAATCAAATCTGCTTTAAACAAGGCTTGCCAATCATGCGAAATCATTACGCCGACAGCATTTAAAATCTATACACAATCTCTGTGGATAAATCTGTTGATAAGCTTTGGGTAATCGTAAAATTTTCTTTAGGAACAAACTAAGTCTTAAATTGACTAAAATTTAATCAAATAAAACACAATAAAATCAAATAGTTATATTTATAAGATTTTACTATAATCATACAGTGAAAATTTATAGGTAAAACAAGGTTATGCGGCTTTGTGCATAAATTAGGGTTGACATCCCTAAAAATCGCCCCGAATCAAAAGCTCTGTGAAACAACGGCCGATTTCATCAAATGCCATTCAAAAGACGCGTGACCACACATTTTGCGTTACAATACGCACTTATTTTTAAGAAAGAAAAATACGCCATGAAAGCCTCCCAGTTCTTCATTTCTACCCTTAAAGAAGCCCCTGCCGAAGCCGCACTTGCCAGCCACAAGCTGATGATTCGTGCCGGTTTGATCAAAGCCAACGCATCCGGTCTTTATACTTGGATGCCGATGGGTCTGCGCGTATTGCGCAAAGTTGAAAATATCGTGCGCGAAGAAATGGCCCGCGCGGGTAGCGTAGAGCTGCTGATGCCGGTGGTACAACCTGCCGAACTGTGGCAGGAATCCGGCCGCTGGGAGTTTTACGGTAAAGAACTGCTGCGCCTGAAAGACCGTCATGACCGTGATTTCTGCATGGGTCCGACTTGCGAAGAAGTGATTGCCGACATCGTGCGCAAAGAAATCAACAGCTACAAACAACTGCCAAAAAACTTTTACCACATCCAAACCAAATTCCGCGATGAAGTACGTCCGCGCTTTGGTGTGATGCGCGCGCGCGAGTTTGTCATGAAAGACGCTTATTCCTTCCATGCCGACTATGCCTCGCTTCAGACAACCTATCAAGATATGTACGACGCTTATTGCCGTATCTTCACCCGTTTGGGTTTGGAATTCCGTCCTGTTGCTGCGGATACCGGCAGCATCGGCGGTACCGGCTCTCACGAATTCCAAGTATTGGCTGAAAGCGGCGAAGATGTTATTGCATATAGCGATACTTCCGATTACGCCGCCAATATCGAATTGGCACCGACTTTGCCGCTTAAAGGCGAACGCGCTGCTGCTCAGGCCAAGTTGACCAAAGTACATACGCCAAACGTTAAAACCATTGAGTCTTTGGTTGAATTCCTGAATATTCCGGTTGAACAAACCCTCAAATCCATCGTGGTTGAAGGCGAAAACGAAGGCGAACTCGTCCTGCTGCTGTTACGCGGCGACCATGAGTTTAACGACATCAAGGCAGAAAAACTGGCCGGCGTGAAATCGCCACTGACCATGGCAAGCCCTGCTGCGATTGTTGAACAGTTCGGCGCAAACGGTGGCTCTCTCGGTCCTGTCAACTTCAAAGGTAAAGTCTATGCCGATTTCGCCACCGAAAAAGACGCAGACTGGGTGATTGGCGCGAACGAAGACGACTACCACTATACCGGCTTCAACTTCGGCCGAGATGCAGCCGAACCTGAATTTATCGATTTACGCAATGTCATCGAAGGCGACATCAGCCCCGACGAACAAGGCCGTCTGAAACTGG